>JAICSD010000060.1 GCA_025937075.1 Vicinamibacteria bacterium
GCGGGCGACTACTACGTCAGCGCAACGGCCGGCGGTCTCGCGCAAATCCTGGGGCGCGGGTTGCAGTTCGCCGCGGGCGCATTCGGGGGCGCCGGCGGACGTGGCGGACGCGGTGCGTTCTTCGGCGGGCCTCCCGTCGAGGATGCGGAGCCGGTCGGCTACGCGCCAACGTATTACCCGGGCGTCACAGGCGCGGCGGACGCAACGAAGCTCACCGTTGCGCCGGGCCAGGAGCTCGGCGGCATCGACTTCCAGGTGCAGCTCGTGACGATGTCCACAGTGAGTGGGACCGTGATCGGCGCGTCGGATTCTGTACCCGTGCTGCTCGTGCCGCAGGATCGCGGTGGCGTCTTTCGCGGCCAGGTGCTGCGCACCGGATCCCAGGCGGATGGGTCGTTCACGATCCGCAACGTTCCGCCGGGTCACTACATCGCAATCGCGCGCTCGGGCGGACGCGGCGACGATCCGCGAATCGGCACGCAGTCGGTGAACGTTGTCGGCGACAACGTGACCGGCCTTTCGCTCGCGCTGCAGGCCGGCGGCTCTCTCGCCGGCTACATCACGGTCGAGTCGTCAGGTACGCCCGCGCCGGTGGATTACTCCGGCTTCAGGGTTGACGCGCCCGACGTCGATCCGCTGCCGTTCGGCGGCGGAGGTCCGAACGCGTCGGGCGGACGCGCCGAGAAGAATGGCGCGTTCCAGATCGGGGGTCTGCTTCCCGGCCGCCATTACATCCGCGTCGGCGGTCAGGGTCCGTGGTCGCTCAAGTCCGTCAGCGTCGCGGGACGCGACGTGACGGATCAGGCGATCGAACTGAAAAGCGGACAGGGTCTCGATAGCGTGTCGATCGTGCTGACCGATCAGGCGACGCAGGTGACCGGCACGGTGCGCGACGGCACCGGCAACCCGGTTCAGCAGATCACGGTGATCGCGTTCTCGAGCGATCAGCAGTACTGGCATTCGCAATCCCGCCAGATTCAGGCGGTGCGCGTCGATCAGAACGGCGTCTTCCATTTGCGCGGGCTGCCGCCCGGCGACTACAGCGTCATCGCGGTGGATGATGTGGAGCAGGGCGAGTGGTTCGATCCGGCGTATCTCGAAGGCATCAGGACCGGCGCGAAGAGACTTTCTCTATCTGAGGGACAGTCGGCGACGCTGGACCTGAAAGCACCGAGCTGACGTCTTCACTCGCGCGTCCCTTCCTCATCGTCATCCAGATGAGGAACGCGAGCACTGCGATCGCCGCGAGGAACGCAAGCGCGAACAGCCAGAGCGTGCGGTAGAGGATCGACTGGTTGTCCATCCTCACTTCCATGATGTTGACGGCACCTTCCGACCAGGCGATCGGCTTCCCTGCCAGACGATCCTTCAGCGGCTGTTCCCAGGTCAGGATGTTGCCGCGTTCCACCGCGCGCGCGTTGTGATACTCGATCCGGCTGGGAAGGTGAAGGCGGAACGCGACGAGCTCGCTGCCGTTCCAGTCGACACCGGGGAGGGACGTCGTCTTCACGGGAGTCCCGCTGAGATGCTGACGGAACACCTGAAGGTTGTCGCGAAGGCGCAGGTCGTACGTCTCGCCTGAGAAGGCGGCGGCCTTCGGCAGCGCCCTGATATCCGGCACGTGGAGACGGACGCCGACGAATCGCCGTCCGCGCCGCGTCCACTGCGAGACGCGTTGAACCTCCGCGTAGGGCGATTCATAGAAGTCGCGCACCGCCTGATCGACACGCGCGCGTGGATCCAGCGGAAGCGCCGCACCGCGCAGCGCGACGAGCGCGGGAATGGACGCGTTCACGATGAGCGTCGCGGATCCGTCGAGAGCGATCGTCAGGTCTACTTCGTATTCGTCCTGGGTAGCGAGGACGCGCGGGGCTGCGTTGCAGCCCGCCGCCGCCAGCAGTGCGGCCATCACGGCCGCACGCGTCCGGGAGCCCATTCTTCGAATGATATACTGACGGTACCGGGTCCACATGCAGGCGGCCCTGAAGGCCCGCCCTACACCGGCTCTCGTAGCGCGAGCCTTTTAGGCCCGCGATTTCCCGCCCAGATGTCCACGCCGCCGCGTCTGTACCTGATCGACGGCAGCTCGCAGATGTATCGCGCGTACCACGCGATCCGCGGGCTGACCGGCCCGGATGGCAAGTCGACGAACGCCGTGTACGGGTTCGTCACGATGCTGCGCAAGCTGATCAACGATCATCAGCCGCAGTTCATCGCCGCGTCGTTCGATCTCGCAGGACCGACGTTTCGCTCGGAGCTGGCGACCGATTACAAGGCGAACCGTGCGCCGATGCCCGGCGATCTCGCGGAGCAGATCCCCTGGGTGCACGAAGCGTGCGAGGCGATGGGCGTCCCCATCCTCACGTCGAAGCGCTACGAGGCAGACGATGTGATCGGCACGCTCGCGACGAAAGCCGCGGCGGCGGGATTCGAAGTCGCGATCGTGACGGGCGACAAGGATTTCTTCCAGCTCGTGCACGACGGCATCAAGGTGTACAACCCGAAAGACGACGGCACGTGGTACGACGCGAACGGCGTCCAGGAGAAGTTCGGCGTCACGCCGGGCCAGATCGTCGACGTCCTCGCGCTCATGGGCGATTCGATCGACAACATCAAAGGCGTTCCCGGCATCGGTGAGAAGGGCGCGCGCGATCTGATCGCGACATATGGCTCGCTCGAAGAGCTGCTCGCTCATGCCGCGGACGTGCCGAACAAGCGACAGCGTGAGGGACTCCTCGGGCACGCCGACGATGCGCGGCAGAGCCGCGTGCTGGCGCGCATTCACACCGACGTCCCCGTCGAATTCGATCCGGAAGCGGCCCGCTATCGCGGCGCCTCGCAGCAGCGCTGCTTCGAGCTGTTCTCGCGGCTTGGTTTCCGCTCGCTCGTCATGGAGTTCGCGCCGACAGCGCAGACGGTCGGCAAGAACTACCGTCTCGTCGAAACGATCGATGACGTGAAGGCGCTCGCGGCGGAACTGCAGCAGGCGGGCCGCGTCGCGCTGCGCGTGCTGCCCGACGCGCCCGCCGCGATGCGAGCGTCAATCGTCGGCCTCTCGTTCTCGACCGAACCGCGCGAGGCACGCTACATCCCGCTCGAGGGATCGGGGCTCGGGTTCGACGGCGGGCTCGACGCATGCGAGGTCCTCGGGATCCTTCGGCCGCTGCTCGAGGACGAGGACATCCGCAAGATCGGTCACGACCTCAAGTTCGATGCGATCGTGCTGGGCCGCCACGGCGTGACGCTGCGCGGCCTCGACACGGACACGATGCTCGCGAGTTATCTGCTGGACGCCACCGGCTCGGCGCACCAGCTCGAACAGCTCGCGCTGGAGCACGCCGGCTACAAGGCTCTAACGGAAGAGGACGTCTGCGGCCGCGGCGCCAAGTCCGTCTCCTTTGCTCACGTTCCCGTGGAGGCCGCCCTCGATTACGCCGGCGAACGCACGGATCTCGTCGTGCAGCTCGAGCCCACCCTGCGCGGCCTGCTCGCGCGCGAAGGACTCGACCGCCTCTACGACGAGATCGAACACCCGCTGATTCCCGTGCTCGCAGCGATCGAGCGCGCGGGCGTCCGCGTGGACGGCGCCGCGCTCGCCTCGCAGTCACAGACGATCGAACAGGAGCTCGATCGCCTGGCGCGGCGCATCTACGAGCTCGCCGGCGAGGAGTTCAACATCAACTCGCCGAAGAGGCTCGGCGAGGTGATCTTCGAGAAGATGGGCCTCCGGACGGAGACGATCCGCCGGACGACGAAAACGAAGGCGCAGTCGACGGCGTTCGAGGTGCTGGACGAGCTCGCGCTGGTCCACGAGATGCCGCGCCTCGTTCTCGAGTGGCGCGGGTTGATGAAGCTGAAGGGCACGTACATCGATGCGCTGCCGCAGCTCGTGAACCCCGACACGGGACGCGTGCACACGTGCTTCAATCAGGCGGTTGCGGCAACCGGACGCCTGAGCAGCAGCGATCCGAATCTACAGAACATTCCAATCCGCACGGAGATCGGGCGCGAGATCCGGCGCGCGTTCATCGCCGAGCCGGGCAGCGTGCTCATCTCGGCCGACTACTCGCAGATCGAGCTGCGCGTGCTCGCGCACCTCTCGGGCGACGAGGCGCTCGTCGATGCGTTCACGCGCGGTGAAGACATCCACGACCGGACGGCGCTGAAGGTGTTCGGCACGAACAGCGGGCTGAGCAAGCACGAGCTGCGGCGCCGCGCGAAGATCATCAATTACGCGCTGTTGTACGGAAAGCAGGCGTTCACGCTCGCCAAGGACATCGGCGTCCCGCGCGAGGAGGCGCAGGCTTTCATCAACGCGTACTTCGCCGGCTTCCCCTCCGTCCGCGCGTTCATCGAGGGACTGCTCACCGAAGCCCGCGCCACCGGCATCGTCAAAACGATGTACGGCAGGCGGCGGCTCGTGCCGAACATCAACAACAAGAACGGTCAGGTGCGGATGGCGGCCGAGCGCGAGACGTCGAACATGCCGATCCAGGGAACGGCCGCCGACATCCTGAAGCGCGCGATGATCGACGTGCACGCGGCACTTCCGGGGATCGCCGGGGGCAGCGCGCGGATGATTCTGACCGTGCACGACGAACTGTTGTTCGAAGCGCCGAAGCAGGCGGCGGACGAAGTCGCCGGCGCCGTTCGCGAATTGATGGAATCAGCGGTCAAGCTCCGCGTGCCGTTGACCGTCGACGTCGGGATCGGGGAGAACTGGAAGGAGGCGAAGGGCTGACGAGGGCCGCCGGCACACCTTGACAGTCTACACATCCGGTGCTACATGTGTCGGATGTCTAGGCGTGCAGCAGCGGCGCCCCCCGCGAAATCCGACCTCCTCCAAGGGACGCTCGACCTCCTCATCCTTCACGTCACAGCGCTCGAGCCGCTCCACGGCTATGCCATCGGCCCGCGCATTCAGCAGATTTCCAGGAGCACTCTCCAGGTTCAGCAGGGATCCCTGTATCCGGCGCTCCATCGCCTCGAGAAGCGCGGTCTCCTGCGCGCCGAGTGGCAGACGAGCGAGACAGGTCGCGACGCGAAATTCTACACATTGACCAAGGCTGGACAAAAGCAGCTGGAGCTCGAGCGCACCAACTGGGAGCGTCTGACGACCGGCATCTCGCTGATCCTGCAAACAGAGGGGTGATCGTCGTGTGATCTGCCGTTCGACCTGAGCAGGGCCCTGCGCGAAGTGATCGAGGACCCCGACATCGAGATGATTTCCGCTGATGATCTCCTGGGCGATTATCCGGCGGTCCAGTACACGCCGCCGGATGGATCGTTTGACATCGACATCTGACTCGACTGGGGACCGCGTTCGAGTTCACCGACCTCGTCTGCGAGCGCATTCCCTTCGAAGGCCTGACCGTCACCGTGGTCAGCCCGCGCACCTTGTACGACATGAAGAAGGGGACCGTGTGCCCGAAGGACCGGATCGACGCCGGCTGGCTTCGCGACCGGTTCAACCTGGAGCCGGACTGATGCCCGTGCGCAAGTTCCGTTCGGTCGAAGAGATGAATCAACCGACCTGGCACCGGCCCGGAGATCCGGCGCTGTCCCACGCCATGTCGGTAATATGGGATTTCGCCCGCCGGGCGAACCCGCGGCGCTTCGCGCCAGGCGTTGTCCGATTCGCGAGCGCCGAACAGATGCGGCGGCACCAGGAGCAGGAGGAAGCCGAGTACGTCGCGGCTCTGAGGAAACGCCCGCCTCAGTGAAGACATCGCTGACAACGACACTTACGAACGAAATCCACGAAAGGATAGATAATTCCGCGTCGTCCGCGGCCCTATTCGCGTCGCATCCAGGTCGACTTGAATTCTTCCCACTCGCTCATCATGGAGGCGATCGCCTGGCGGCGATCGCGCGGTGCGATGCGGGTCGCCCGATCCGGTATGAGCCCCTGCGTGACGAGGCGGTCGAGATCGGCGCGCAAGGTGGCACCGCGATCACGCGCGAGCACGGCCCGCACCCACGCGGCGGCGGCCGCCGCCCACGCGCGTTCCAGGTCGCCGGCGCCCCGCGCAGCGGCCACGAGCCAGTAGCTCGCCGGCGTCGATCCCGCTTCTCGCCGCAGCTCCTCTTCCATTCGCTCAACCAGCCGCGTATAGACCGGTCCCCGCTCGCTGGCAGGCTGCAACTGGGCGAAGCGATCGAGCGACGATGCCCACCAGTCCAGCGCGCGATCGTGTGCCTCCGGCCCGAGCGTCACCGATGAGTCGAGAATCGGGTCGAGCAGCTCGGCGGCAGCGCCGAAGCGATCGTCGAAGAACAGGACTTCGGCGAGACCGACCTGCAGCTCCACCCGCTCTTTCGCGTCGAGCGCACCGGTGTCGAGGCCGCGCAGCGCGACGCGCGCGCGGTCGAGATCCGACGACTGCGCCGTCTGGCGATAGCGCTCGAGCAGGATGCGGCCGACGACGAGACGCGCCGACGATGCGGTTGCGGGCACATTCTCGGCCTCACGGACGGCCTCGAGCGCCTTGTCGTACTCGCCCTGGTTGTAGAGCTTGCGCGCCACCGCCAACGCTTCAGCCGGGCTGGCCGCCAGCGCCGGTCGGGCACTCAGCAGCACGAGCAGCAGAAGGGCGGCAGATCGCACCGGTGGATGGTAGCATACGGCAGTGCCAGCCATAAGTAATTAGCTTCCATATACTTAGAGGGTGCATCCGACGCCATGGTGCTATAATTCCGAGCGATGACGGAGCCGACCGTCGTTCGCCGTTCCGCCCACTCGATCTCCCGTCGCGAGATTGATGCGGATGCGCTCAAAGTTCTGTACCGGCTGCACGAGCACAACTACATTGCGTATCTGGTGGGCGGCAGCGTGCGCGATCTGCTGCTTCGCCGGCGGCCGAAGGACTTCGACGTCGGCACGTCCGCGCACCCACACCAGATCAAGAAGCTGTTCCGCAACTGCTGGATCATCGGCCGGCGTTTCCGTCTCGCCCACATCAAGTTCGGACCGAAGACCATCGAAGTGGCGACGTTCCGCCGGCAGATTGATCCGTCCGAAGTGCCGCCCGGAGTGGACGAAGCGATCGAGGCCGCGCCGGAACCGGCCGCGGGACCCGACGATTCCAAGGCGGAGCAGACTCGCGCCGAGGGCACGCACCTGGCAAAGGCGCGCGCGCACGATCGCCTGATCCATCGCGACAACACGTTCGGCACGCCCGAAGAGGACGCGTTCCGCAGAGACTTCACCATCAACGCGCTCTTCTACGACATCGCGACGTTTTCGATCATCGATTACGTCAACGGTCTCGAAGATCTCGAGCGGCGGCTGATTCGATCGATTGGGGATCCGGAAGTGCGATTCCTGGAGGATCCCGTGCGGATGCTTCGGGCAGTCGTGCTGGGCGCCCGCCTCTCGTTCGATCTCGATCCGCCGATTCTGGACGCGATCGATCGGCTGCGCCACGAGATCGAGCGCAGCGCGCCGGCGCGCCTGCTCGAGGAATATTTCAAGATACTCCGATCGGGATCCGCCGAGCGAAGCTTCCGGAGCCTGAAAGACACGAAGCTGCTCCGCGCGATTACCCCGGAGGTCGACAACGCACCGGCCGCGCTGTGGGAATCCGTTGCGCGTCTCGACGAGTACCGCCAGCGATTCGCGTCCGCGCCCGACACGCTGACCAATTCCATACTTGCCGGCTCGCTGCTCGTGCCGCTTGGGCTCGCAGGAAGGCGCCAGCCGTTCTCAGCCGATCCGCTCCAGCGCCGCGTCGATCTCGGGATGCTGCAGGTGCCGCGCCGCGACGTCGAGCGGCTTCACCAGATTCTTGCCGTGCAGCCGCGGTTGCTCGATCTCCGCGCGCCCATTCGTGCGCAGCGCGCGCTTCTGCACCGGCACATCCTGAGCGAAGCGCTGACCTGGCTGGAGATCCACGCCGAGCGCCCGGACGTCCTGCAGCACTGGCGCTCGCTTCAGGCACAAGGGCTCGATCAGATCGCCCCCGGAGAGGCAGGCACGTTCTATCCACCTCCGCACCGCCGACGCCGGCGTCGACGGCGCCGCGGGCCGCGGACCCCGCGGGCCGCCGACGACGCAGATTAAAGCTGGCCGCGGACGACGCGGACTCACGCGGACATCATTTTTGTACCGGGGATGCGACGAATCGGTAGCCCACGCCGCGCACGGTGAGCAGGTGCTCGGGCCGCGACGGCTCCGTTTCGATGTAGCGGCGGAGGCGCACGACGAAGTTGTCGATCGCGCGCGTGTCGGTGTCCTCCCGCAGTTGCCACACGTGCTCGAGCATGGACTTGCGCGAAACGGCGCGCCCTTCGTGCTCGATCAGATACCGGAGCAGGTTTGCCTCCATCAGCGTGAGCTTCAGCACGCGATCCTCGACGGTCAGCTCGAGCGTGTCGAAATCAATCGTTCGGCCATCGAACGCGTAGCGATCGTGGCGCTGCTGCCGCGTCCAGGACGTCCGTCGAAGGAGGCTCCCGATGCGGGCGAGAAGAATGGCGAGCTCCGTCGGCTTGGGCAGATAATCGTCCGCGCCGGCGGCAAATCCTTTCAACACGTCATCGGGACGTCCGTGCGCGGTCAGGATCAGCACCGGCACGTATTGCTGCCGCTGTCGCAGCTCGGCGACGACGCCGAAGCCGTCGATGCCCGGCAGCATCACATCGAGGACGACGAGATCGCAGGGGCGCGCGGGATCCATGAGCGCCTCGAGCGCCCGCTCGCCGGTCTCGACCACCTCCGCCTCGTATCCTTCCGCTTCCAGGTTGAAGCGCAAGACATCGGCGAGATGCTGCTCGTCCTCGACGATCAGAACGCGCTGCGCCATGGCGTCAGGCGGACGCGGACGGAGCGGGCGGAAGCAGCAGCGTGAACGTGCTGCCGCGTCCCGCGCCGGGACTCTCGGCGTAGGCGCGTCCTCCGTGCCGGCGCGCCACCGAGCGAACGATGAAGAGGCCGAGGCCGCTGCCTTTGGTGCGCACGGCGACGCTCGCGGGGATGCGGTAGAACCGGCGGAAGATCCGCTTCAACTCCGCCGGCGAGATCCCGACACCGTTATCCGAGACGCGCAGCGCGAGGCGGCGATCGTCGAGCTCCTCCAGCTCCACGCGGACGCGCACGTCCCTCGGCGAGTACTTGATGGCATTGTCGAGGAGATTCCAGACGGCGGCCTTCAGCTCGTCGCCGTCGCCGAGCACCACCGGCTCCATGCGCGTGTGCTGGACGAACTCGAGCGCGTCCGGTGCGAGATGAAACCGCGTCCTCCCCAGTTCGACGCATTCGCGCGCGATGTCGCCGAGATTCAGTGGGACGCGCGCGACGCGCCGCAGCCGCGATCCCGTGGCGCCCGCGCGAAGCACCTGCTCGATCGTGTGGAGCAGCCGATCGCTGTCGTCCAGCATGATCCGGTAGAACTCGCGCCGCTTGGCTTCGTCGAGATCGCGCGACTGCAGCGTCTGTAGATACAGCCGGATCGACGCAACCGGCGTCTTCAGCTCGTGGGTGACGGCATTGATGAAGGAGTCGTGCTGCTCGTTGCGCCGGATTTCGCGGACGAGAAAGATCGTGTTGAGCACGAGGCCCGCGATGATGACGAGGAAGAAGATGACGCCCAGGACGGCCAGGACGCCCTCGCGCCAGTTCAGCACCAGCCAGCTCACGTTGAGCGTGACCGCGAGGGCGACGAGGCAGGCCCCGAGGACGATGAAGAAGATGACCGACCGTCGTCGGCCGCTGATCATGGAGTAAGGATACCGCGGCCCTTTCAGGGCCGCCTGGAGCTACGCGGCTTCTTCCGCAGGGACCCGCCGGACCTTCGCGACCTTCAGATCCCACACGATCCCGAGCGCGTCGAACAGCTTCAGCGTGATCCAGGAGACGTCGAACTCGTACCAGGCGAGACCGTGGCGCGCCGAGACCGGATGCGCGTGGTGATTGTTGTGCCAGCCTTCGCCGAACGTGAGCAGCGCGACCCACCAGCTATTGCGCGAGTCGTCGCGCGTGTCGAAGCGCCGCGAGCCCCACATGTGCGTCGCCGAGTTGACGAGCCACGTCGCGTGGAGGCCAAACACGACACGCAGGAAGATCGTCCAGCAGACGAGCGTCCAGCCGCCAATCGCGAGCATGAGGAAGCCAAGGACGATCAGCGGAATGTAGTGGTACGTGTTGAGCCAGCGGTAGAACGGATCGCGCGCGAGGTCGGGCGAGTACTTGGCCATCAGCTCGGTGTTGTTGTGGTGGGTGTCTCCGAAAAGAATCCAGCCCATGTGCGCCCAGAAGCCGCCGTCCCGAGGCGTGTGCGGATCTCCCTCGTGGTCGGAATGCTGATGGTGCACGCGGTGCGTCGCCACCCAGAACATCGGCCCCCCCTCGAGCGTCAGCGTGCCGCAGATCGCGAGGAAATACTCGAATGCCCTGGACGTCTTGTAGCCGCGATGTGTGTGCAGCCGGTGATAGCCGAGGCTGATACCGAACCCGACAGCCAGCCAGTGCAGCGCGACGGCCGCCGCCAGCCCGGTCCACGAAAAGTGCAACAGTGCGTACACGGCACCCACGTGGAAGAGCACCATGATGAGTCCGGTGAACCAGTTGAGTGTCGAGTAGGAATAGAGCGAAAGTGACGTGAGGCGCTGAACGGACACCGAGTCTCCTGTCTGAAAGAACCTTCAACGTAACAGGGATCCGGCGTCCGGATTGTAAGAGTTCTGTACTCGCGTAAGTGCTTCCGCCTGAAGGCGGAAGCCACGGACAGCGGGGCCGAGACGCACGTGCCGGCGTGCGCAATTCCGTGCAGCTATGCGTTGTTCACTCGGCGTTCCACTATCCGTTCTTTCTTTCGAACTCGCGCATGAGCTCGACGAGTGCGTCGACGCCCGGCTCCGGGAACGCGGTGTAGAGCGAGGCGCGGATGCCGCCGACGGACCGGTGCCCCTTCAGGCCGTCGAGCCCCGCCGCGGTCGCCTCCGCGGTGAACTTCTTCTCGAGCTCCTCGGAGGGCAGCCGGAACGTGACGTTCATCCGTGAGCGGCTGTCCGTCTGCGCATGACCGCGATAGAACCCGGTCCGATCGATTTCCGCGTACAGCTTGTCCGCCTTGCGGATGTTGTGCTTCTCCATGGCGGCGAGGCCACCCTGTTTGAGGAGCCACTTCATCACGAGGCGCATCACGTAAATGGGAAACACGGGCGGCGTGTTGTAGAGGGACTTGCTCTCGGCATGGACGGCGTAGCTGAGCATCGTGTGCAGCGTCGCCGGTGAGCGCGGCAGTAGATCGTCACGAATGATCACGACCGTTACGCCCGCGGGCGCGAGATTCTTCTGCGCCCCCGCGTAGATCAGCGCGTGCCGGGCGACGTCGATCGGCCGGCTGAAGATGTCGGAGGAGGCGTCGGACACGAGCGGAACCCTGCCGGTCTCCGGCAGCCAGTGCCACTCGGTTCCATAGATCGTGTTGTTCGACGTGATGTGAACGTACCCCGCCGATGGATCGAGCCGGAGCTCCTGCTGCGCCGGGATGCGCGTGAACTTCTCCGACTCCGTCGATCCCGCGATCTGCACCGTGCCGACGCGCCTGGCCTCTTTCACCGCCTTTTGCGACCACACGCCGGTCACGATGTAGTCGGCAGCGCCGCCGGCGGGAAGCAGGTTGAGCGGCACCATCGAGAACTGCAGGCTCGCTCCGCCCTGCAGGAACAGCACACGGTAATTCGACGGAATGCCTGCGAGCTCGCGCATGTCCGCCTCGCAGCCCTGGATGATCCCATCGAAGGTCTTCGAGCGATGGCTGATCTCCAGCACGGACATCCCGACGCCCGGCAGCGCCAGCAGATCGCGCTGCGCTTCCTCGAGAACCTCGACGGGCAGGACAGCAGGGCCCGCAGAGAAGTTGAAGACACGTGTCGTTGTGGTCGGCATGACTACCTCTACTCGTTACAAACAGACAACCTGCAGATCCAGGATGTCCCCGTTTCCAGACTTGATGCGATCGCAGAGCGTTCGATCGGGCGCCCCATCGAGATTGATCCGCGCCACGGCGGCCTCGGCCCCTTCGAAAACGATGTTCTCCGTTTCCTGGACGTTCAGGTTCGCCTCGCGCAGATGGTGAAAGACGTGCGCGAGGACGCCGGGACGATCCTTGTGTCTGACGACCAGCATGTGCGTGGCCGGCGTGCGCTGTGCCAGATTCACGACGTTCGGAACGTGGCCGGTTTCCTTGTAGCTGCGGATGATCCGCACGGTCTCGGCAGCAATCGCCTCTTGTGACTGCTCCGTGGAGGCCCCGATGTGATGTGTACCGGACACACCGGGCAGCGCGACAATCGCGTCCTCGAACGCGCCCGTCGCTGCCGCGGGTTCCGCCGCGAAGACATCGAGGCCGGCCCGGATTCCACGCTCCTTCACCGCAGCCGCGAGCGCGGCCTCGTCGACGACCTCGCCGCGCGACGTGTTGATGAAGATCGCGCCGGGCGTCAGGCTCGAGAGCAGCTCCGCGTTCACCATCCCCTTCGTTTCGGCGCTCAGCGCCACGTGGACGCTCAGGATGTCGGCGCGCGACGCGACGGCGACCGGTGAAGGTGCGAGATCGATGGGGATCGTGCGCAGCGCCGCTTCGAGCCCGAGCGAACGCGCCTCCTCTTCGCTCAACGGCCGCGCCTCACCGTCGAAGCGGCGGCTCCAGAGCACGACGGGCAGGCCGAAGCCCGCCGCGCGCCGAATCATCTCCTGCGCGATTGACCCGATCCCGAGCAGGCCGAGCGTGCGGCCGTAGAGCCCGCGAGCCTTGGAGTACTCCTGCTTGTTCCACGTTCCGGCGCGCAGATCGGCCGCGTTCTCCGGTATCCGCCGATCCAGCGCCAGCATCAATCCGAACGCGAGCTCCGCGACGGCGATCGCGTTCTTGCCCGGGCAGTTCGATACGTAGATGCCGCGCGCGGACGCTCCCGTCACATCGATCGTGTTGTAGCCCGCGCCCGCCCTCACGATGAGCGACAACGGACCCGCGTCCAGCATCTCGCGCGTGACTCTCGTGCCGCGGACGACCAGAACGTTGGCCGCGTGCACCTGCAGCGCGTTCAGGAGCGACGCATCCTTCAGTTCCGGCTCGTAGACGACCTCACAGCCGGCGCCGCGGAGACCCTCGAGGCCGCTGCTCTCGAACTTGTCCGCGACGAGGACCTTCA
Source organism: Vicinamibacteria bacterium (assembly GCA_025937075.1). The sequence goes on from JAICSD010000060.1 coordinate 13,156, forward strand.
TATGAGGTGGACGAGGAGGCCGTCTCTCAGCTTCGGCTCGAACCACGTCGACTTCGGCGGCATGATGCCCCCTTCGTCGGAGATCGACATCAGATCGTCGATCGTGACGGGGAACATCGAAAACGCCACCGCCGCCTGACCGCTGTCGACGGCGCGCTGCAGCGCCGCCGTCCCGCGCGCCCCTCCGATGAAGTCGATGCGCTTGTCCGTGCGTATGTCGCCGATGCCGAGCAACGGCTCCAGCACGTGCTGCTGCAGCAGCGCGACGTCGAGCGAGGCCGCGCGCGAGGCATCCGCCGGCGCGGCGGCCGAGAGATCGATCGAGTGCCACGCCCCAGCCGCGTACATCGAGACCTGTCCCTTGTGAAGCGGCGCCGGGCCCGCCTTCGAGACCGGCAACCGCGCACGCAAGCGGTCGAGAAACCCTTCTTCCGTCTGCCCGCCCAGATCCTTCACGAGACGGTTGTAGGCAAGGATCTGCACGCGATCGTCGGGGAACGCGACGGCGATGAACGTGTTCGCCTCCGCGGAGCTGCCGCCGAGTTCGCCGCGCGCTCGCGCGGCACTCGCCGCGCGATGGTGACCGTCGGCAATGTACAGCGCGGGAACGTCGCGGAAAGCGTCCACGAACGCGGTGGACTCGTCCCCTATCTTCCACACCGTATGCGACACGCCATCGTCCGCCCGGACGTCGTAGAGGGGCGTGCGGCTCGACGCCGCTTCGATCAGACGCGACAGCGTGTGCGTCGCCTTGAACGCGAGGAACACGATGCCGGTCTGCGCGCGCAGCTCGACGATGTGCCGCGTTCGATCGTCTTCCTTGTCGCGCCGCGTGCGCTCGTGCTTCTTGATGACGTCGCCGTCGTATTCGTCGAGCGAGAAGCACGCGGCGATGCCCGTCTGCTCGTGCGCACC
>JAICSD010000278.1 GCA_025937075.1 Vicinamibacteria bacterium
CGCGGCGACCCCGACGAGAACGCCCAGCAGCGCGTAGCGTCCGACACGCTGCTCGTGCAGGGTTCGAATCCAAACGAGGAAGAACACGCTCACGGCGAGCATCGACGGCGCGTGCGAGTAGGTCGGCGAGACGACGGAGTAATACAGCGCGCTCGACGCGAGCCAGATCGCCAGCGTGGCCCAGATGGCGCTGCGCCGATCGAAGAACCGCGCGGCCGCGAGGAAGGACAGCCAGGCGGCGAGCGTGGCGGCGGCAATTCCGGTATAGCCGGCTGACGCCTGGAACACACGGCCGTACCCGTCGAGCGGATAGGTGGCACCGGAGCGATCGGCGATCCACACGCCGGCAGTCGTCATCAGATACGCGGGCGCCCAGAGCAGGGCAGGGCCCACCGGCATCAGATTTCTCACGTGGCCCGTCTCGTTGGCGTCCACGATCCACCGCGTCTCGTCGTCCACCGTTTCAGGTGTGAGGCCGTAGAGGTGCAGATACTCGTTCGTGAAGCGCAGGTCGTGATCGAAGACTGCCGATCGAAGCTGCACGTACTCGTGCATCGCGTCCCCGACGACGATCCGTCCGTCGGGCTTCGCGAGGAGCATGAGGCCCAGCGAGTACGCGATCGCGAAGATGAGGCCGATGCACGCGATCGTGGTGCCGGGGGCGCGCTCCGGCAGCGTCAGCCAGCGCATTACGAAACCGGCTGACGTGAAAACGTCTCCGCCATCGCGAGAATCGCCTGAGCAGCGTTCTCCGTGGCGCTGCCGTTCGAGGGATCGCCGACGAGCGCCACGCCTCTTTGCACCAGCACTGCGCGGAGCCCGGCCTCGGAGACGAGCTGCGACAAAGCGTCGCCAATGTCGCGCTCAGTGTTCGCGCCGAGCATGGCGCCCGCCTCGACGAACGGAAGCAGGTTGTTCGGCTGGCCGATGCTGAGCGCCGGAATGCCGAGCACGAGGGCGTCGACCGCCACTGTCGAATTCACGGTCACCACGGCGTCTGCCAGTGCGAGCAACGCACCCAGCGATTCGGTCGCGGGCACGACGGAGATGTTGCCGCCGGCGAGCGCCGCATACCCGTCGGTCCCTTCCGCCGGGTGCGCCTTGATGATCATGTGCACCGTCGTCAGCGACCGGACCGCAGCGGCGAGCCGCGGAAGCACGTCCTTCGCCTCGCTGAATTTCGTGGCGCACAGAATCACGTGTCGCCCGGCGGCGATCCCGAGACGCTGTCTGGCCGCGTCGCGATCGTCCTGCGTCGTGGCGCGGACCGTCTCGACGATGGCATCCCGTTCCGCGCTGCCGACGATTTCGACGGCGCTCTCCGGAAAATGCGCGCGCTCGAGCAGATGTCGCTCCGCATACCGGTCGAACACGAGTGTGCGCGCAGGACGAGGGAACCCCGAATCCTCCGGACGCTCCTCCGACGCCGCCAACTCGTCCGGCTCGTGGACGTAGTTGAGCCAGTGTCGATAGATGAACCCGTGCTGGATGCCGACGAGAGGAATGCCGCGCCGCCGCGCTTCCAGCGCGAGCGCGCGTCCCCAGCCGCCGGCCTCCGCATAGGTGACGGCCACGCGCGGTTGCATCTCGTCGAACGCCGTGCCGGCGCGATCCATCGATCGGACGGACCACGGCCACTGCAGCCAGACGACGCCGACGAGCTGCGCGTGCACGATCGGCCAGCAGTCCGTCCCGTCGACCGTCGCGTGCTGTCGGAGTTCGGCGCTGGCCTCGAGCGCGGCGAGAAACTCGTGACGCGACGCCCAGACCTGCCGATCACGTTCCGAGCGGGCGCCGCCGAGCGCTTCGATCGCGACGAGCCCCTCCTGACCGCCAACCATCGGATCCCACCACCGCCGCTTCCGGAAACTTCGCCGCGGACCGACGACGAGCGTCTGCAGCTCGCCGGGCGGCAGCCGCTGTTCGACGGCGCTGAGCACGCGACCGATATAGCGCTCGCCGGCGGCGGCCCCCTCGGCGGGATCCACGAACGCGCGATGTACGAAGGCGGCGATCCGTGCGCGGCCGAGGCGCGTCGGCGTCGCCCTGCGGTTGCGATCCGCCAGCCGCAACGCATGCGCGCGCGCACGGACGCGCCGCTCCGACGACTTCAATCGGAGTTCGGCCCCGCGGGGGTCGGAGCCGAGGCCATGCCTGGCGGCGCGCGCGAGCGCCGCGTACTCCGTCACAGGATCGCCTGTCCGCCATGCGATCGATGACGGCCGTTCACGCGCGACGAGCGCGTCCACCGCCGACACGGCGCGCAGCATCGCGACAATCGCCTGCTCTTTGTGCAGATACAGCTCGGTAAACCACCACAGCGAGTCCGCGCCGGCCGTGAACCGGGCACGCATCGAGGCGCCATTGACACGCACGCCGCGGACAGCCTTGATCCATGCACGGGCGTCGATCTGCGCGCGCTCTTCAGCGGCGGCGTCGAGGTACGACGACAACGGCACCGCGCGCGTGCCGCGGCGATCCGAAATCTCGACAACGGCTGTCATGCGACCGTGGGGATGCGATCGCCGTCCGCGCCAAGACCGGCGATCGCGTTGTCGATGGCGGCGAGGACGGCCGCGACCGTCACGCCGGACAGGCAATCGGGGGCGTTTCCCGCGTCCAGCGCGCGCACGCATCGGCCGGGCGGCTGCCGGATGCGGTTGCACGGAGCGCACGGCAGGTCGATGCGGACCACCCGGTCTCGCGGGCCGCGCGGCGCGTATCGCCGAGGATCGGACGGACCGAAGATCGCCACGACGGGGGTGCCCACCGCGTGTGCGAGGTGCATCGGCCCCGTGTCGCCGGTGACGAGGAAATCGCAGCGCTCGAGAATTGCCGCGGCCTCGACCAGGCTCGCGCCCGTGACGTCGAGCGCGTCAGCGGGGCGCATCGCCGCACGGACCAGCGCGTTGGCGGCGCGATCCTCCGTCGCGCCCGTCAGCACCACGGATGCGTGGCGCTCCTGAGCCAGCCACCGTGCGACCTCGGCAAACCGTTCCTGCGGCCACTGCTTGATCGCGCGGCCGCCGGCGACGTGCATGGCCACAATCGGGGCGCGGAGATCGGCAAGCCGTTCTGCCGCCTGTCGGCGAACGCCGTCATCGAGGTGGAGGTGAAAGTCGGGGGCGAGTGGCGCGTCCGACCATCCGTGCGCTGCCGCGCGCGCCAGCGCGAGCATGTTGTCTGCCGTGTGCTGCGTCGTGTCGAACGGCAGCGCCAAATCGAGCAGCGGCCCGCCGCCCCCGCTCGCGAAGCCCGCCCTCCAGCGCGCACCCACCGCCGCGGTAACGACATTCGAACGGATGTCGGGCTCGAAATTGATGGCGACATCGTAGTCGCGCGATTTCCACCGCCGCGCGTCGACGGCGAGATCCTTCAGCGTTCGTCCCTGCGTCCCTCGTGCGAGCCACCGTGCATCGAGGACCTCGACGGAACGGATGCCAGGAATCGCCTGCGCGATGCCGGCATTCCAACTGCCGACGACGAGATCGATCGCCGCGGCGGGCACGAGGGCGTGGAGCTCAGCGAGTGCGGGCAAGGTCATCAGCAGATCGCCAATCCGCTCGAGCCGGAAGCAGATGATCGATTGCGGTCGTTCGACGGGCCGCCGCCGTCGGCGAAGGCGCGCGGGCGCCAGCGCCAGATCCGCGGCGCGCACGAGCAGTCGCTCCCGGCGATCCGAGATGTTCAGCGGGGCCATCGATGCATTTGCGAGGCGCTCTCATTGTACCGCCACGCGATCGACCATGACCCCGAGGTCGCGGTCGTCGCCGGTGCCGAGCACCTTCGAAGGATTCCAGGTGATCGTTTCGAGCGTCAGACGAACCGGCTCGCCTGATGAGGCGGCCGAGGCTGCGACCGTCGGCGGAATCGCGAAGGAATAGGGGGCGAATCCGGCCTGAACCTCTGCACTGCCCAGCACGACATCGCCGAGCCTTGCGATGACGCGCGCAGCCGGAGCCGCCGGCGGACGGCCGCCGTTGCTCATCCAGAGCGTGACGGTCCGATCGTCGGGATGCAGCCGGGTCACAAACAGGTAGGACCTCGCGCGTGTCCATCGAATGGTGCGGCCTTCCGTGGTTTCCTTCGCATTGAACCGGAGCACGTTGAGATCATCGTACGAGCCGATGTCGAGCGCGAAGCGCCCCGGGTCGCCCTCCGGTGGACCGAATTCGTAGATGCCGTAGTCGAATTTCTTGGGGTGGACGGACCTCGGATACGCGTTCAGCGGGGATTCGTACTCCGGTACCTGAAAGCGGTCGCTGGCCACCGGATGGACACTCCAGCGGGGCGACAGGAGATCGGTGCCTCCGCTGCCGAGGAAGAGGACGCGTTGATATTTGGGCGCGATCCGATCGAGGTAGGCGCCAAACGTCGCTTTGTCGGGCACGGGGCTGGCCAGCACGAGCACCTGCCGGTCGTAGATGTACGCAAGCGGCAGCGCGAGCACGTGCGCTTCGGACGAATTGCGCGATTCGACGATCAGCAGGTCGTCGTGGTGCACGATCGACGCGAGCTGCTCGAGATGCTGCACGATCCCGGCGTACTCGACGTGCGGCAGGATCGGCTTCGCGGCGCGGGCGTATTCGTATCCGAGCAGTACCAGGAAGACGATCCCGATCGGCCCGCGTATCAGACGCGTCGAGAACCATCGTCCCCGAACGCCCATCAGCGCCGCGGCCGACACGAGCAGCAGACCGCCGGGCAGCACAACGGACACGAATCGCCGCGCCATCCAGAAGTGCTCCGGCACGATCCGGATCTTGTAGAAAAAGACCACGGCGAACAGAGTGATCGTCAGCAGCGTGGCGGTGTCCTGCCAGAACCTGCCCCTCGCGATCAGCAGGTACCCCAGGAGCGCGGCGATCACTGCCGGAACGGTGAAGTAGAACTGGGCAAACGTCCGCAGCGCGTAGGCGTCGTGGCTTGCGAGGCGGCCGCCGGGATGCCGCAACCCCAGCGCGTAGACGGTGAGCGCAATGACGATGACGTTCAGGATGGGCGGGGCCCAGCGGACGACGAAACTGGAAATGCTTTCGCGCCGCATCGCCCAGACGCACACCATCGCAACACCGGCACAGACGATCGTCGCCGCCGCATACCGTTCCCACGAGACCTGCGCGAGCAGTCCGCGCGGGAGCGCCACATAGGCGCGCATCGGGCCGCTGTAGTACCAGGCCGCGAGGAGGACGCCTGTGAGAAACGGCGGCCAGAACGTCCATTTCGGCCGCTGGCCCGCCGCAAGCCCGAGCGTGAGACTCGCGAACACCGCGGCGATCGCGAGCGCGCTGTCGAGCCGCAGAAACAGGATCAGCGCGAGCAGCGTGCCGGCGACGGGCGCGAAGAACGGATCGCCGTCGACGTGGGCGCGCGCGTTCGCGAGCAGCGCCGCGAAGATCAGCGCCTGCAGCGCGATTTCCGAATTCGGATACCGCGCGAACCAGACCTGCACCACGTTGAGCGCGAGCAGCGCCGCGGCGGCAGCGGCCGGAACGCGTCCCAGCCATCGAGCGCCCGCGAAGTACACGGCAAGCAGTCCCAGGAGCGCCCAGCACGGGGTAGTGTCGCGCGCGCCCGTCAGCCCGTCGAGGCCATAGCCGATCGCAATCGACGCGGGATAGAGATGCGGGAACTGGCCCACGACCGCGCCTGTATCGGGCGACTGCACGAAGAAGCCCATGAAGCGCAGGCTGTAGTAATCGTCGTTGTTATACGAGGGGAAGAAGAGATCGCGCGCGAAGGCAGGGACTGACGATACGACGGGATCGAGGATGACAAGTCGCCCGCGCTGCGCGATCTCGATGCCCTCGTTCATGTAGACGCCGGGGTCTTTCCCTCCCATGACGTACTCGGCCGCCGGGAAGAATCGCGACGCCCCGAGAATCAGCAGCCCGACGGGCAGAAGGGCCGCAAGACCCGGGCGCCGCGCGGCTGCTCCGAAGCGGAGGTCGAAGCGGGCCAGCGCCGCGAGCGCGACGCTGAGAATGGCGTCGGCGGAGACGAGGCGGCCCATGCTGTAGCGATGTGCAGCAGCGAGCGCGAGCAGGAAGGAGAGCGAAACGGTGAGGCTGAGCACGACGGCCCAGAACGCCCGCTCCTCCGCGGCGAGCGCCG
>JAICSD010000329.1 GCA_025937075.1 Vicinamibacteria bacterium
CCGTCACCTCGATGCCGTTCATCTTCGGCATCGCGACGTCCACGATGAGGATGTCGGGCGCGTGCTCCTCACACAGGCGCATCGCCTCGAGGCCGTCCGCGGCTTCGCCGACGACGGTGAGATCGGGCTGGGTTTCGAGCAGGCTGCGCAGGCCGCGGCGGACGATGCCGTGATCGTCAGCCAGCAGCACGCGCAAGTCGATCCTCCACCTGCGGCACGACCGGCAGGAACAGCGCGAGCGTCGTCCCCGCGCCCGCGGCGCTGCGTACGGTCATCGTCCCGTGCAGCTCCTTCACGCGCTCTTCGATGCCGCGAAGCCCGAGGCCGCGCCGGCGCGCGACGTCGATCCCGACGCCGTTGTCGATGACGCGGACCTCGAGACCGGTCGGTCGTCCGGTGATCGAAATGCGCACCTGCGTCGCGCGCGAATGGCGCACGCAGTTCGTCAGCGCTTCCTGCACCGCCCGGTAGATGCAGGTGCGATAGCGATCCTCGAGCGTATCGATGTCCCCGTCGACCGTGAGATCGATCGGGATGTTCGCCCGGCGGCTCACGTCGCGCACCAGCCACTCCAGCGCGGGCTGCAGGCCGAAGTCGTCCAGCATGCTCGGCCTGAGGCCGAGTGCGAGATCGCGGACGACGCGGACGACGCTGTCCAGGAGCTGCCGGCACTCGACGACGGCCGCGCCCACCGGCGTCTCTCCCGGCGTGCGAAGGCGATCGACCCGTCCCAGCTCCATGCGGAGCGCCGTCAGGATCTGGCCGACGTGATCGTGCAGCTCGCGCGAGAGCTTCTTGCGCTCCTCTTCCTGTGTCGCGACGAGCTGCTGCGAGAGGTAACGCATCTGGCGCTCTGCATCCTCACTGATCTCGCGCTGCCCTTCCGAGCGCCGTTCGAGCACGCGCAGACGGGTGACCGCGATTGACGCGAGCACGATGCCGAGCGAAAGCGTCCACCCGAGCAGCTTGCGCAGGTCCGTCCGCAGGGCGTCGTACCTGCGCGCCACCTCGACGCGCTGCGCCTTGAGGTTGGCGTTGTTCAGCTCCTCGATCTGTTCGGCGATGGTGAGGACCGCGTCGCGGCGCGGCAGGACTTCTCTGCGAAGGAACCGCGCGCTCAGGAACTGCTTCTCCGCCGGCGTCCAGTCGAACAGCGGCTCGAACGCCGTCCAGTACTCTTCCAGCTTCGCCTGCAGATTGGCGATCCGTTCGTCGTCATCGCTGCCGCGGCGCGCCACGGCGGCGAGTTCCGAGAGCGTCGCGAGATTTCTCGTGCGGAACTCCGCGAGCTTCTGCCGGTACTCCGGCGCGTGCTCGCGCTCGGTGTCGAGCAGGTAATCGCGTACGAAAATTCCCGACAGGTTGACGTCGTCGCGGAGGCTGCGCAGCTTCTCGTCGACATCGCGGTGGTGCGTGTTCAACTGGTCGAGCTGCGTGTAGATCTCCTGTGCTTTCCGTGACGCGGTGTACAGGGAGAGCGCGACCAGGACCAGCAGCCCTCCGAGCCCGAGCGCAGCGACGGGCCATGTGCGGACCCGCCACTGCCGCCAAATCGATGGAGCCATTGCTCTTCACAGCGTACAACGCCGGCTGCCCCGGCGATATCGGGTGAAGGGGGGAGCTGGGGCGCAAGCCCAACCGCCGAACGGTCGAGCTTGGGCGGCTCCCCCGCGAAATGTCGCGAACTCCCCCGTTGACCCGATTCCCTCACACGCCGCGCTGGGATTTACTGGTCCCAGACATGAGACACGACATCAATCTGCTGACACCATCTATCACCGACGACCTGCCGCTGGCCTCGTCGCGGGCGTTGCTGAATCCGGCTTCGGACGGCCGCCGCGTCATCGTGCTCGCCAACCGCGAGCCGCTCAGCCACGAATGGGACGCCGATGGTCGCATCACCACCAAAGTTTCCACCAGCGGCCTCGTCACCGCGTCGGAGCCACTCGTACGCGACTCGGGCGGCGTCTGGGTCGCGCACGGCAGCGGCAGCGCCGATCGCGTTGTCGTCGATCGCTGGGACGGGGTGATGATCCCGGCGGAAGATCCGGCGTACCGGCTGCGCCGCGTGTGGCTGGACGATGCGGAACAGGACGGCTACTACTACGGGTTCGCGAACGACGGCCTGTGGCCGTTGTGCCACCGTGTGCACGTCCGGCCCGAGTTCCGCTCCGCAGATTTCGACATGTACTGGACCATCAACGCGCGCTTCGCCGACGCCGTGTGCGACGAGGCGCAGGACGATCCGGCGCTCGTCTTCGTGCAGGACTATCACTTCGCGCTCGCGCCGCTGATGATTCGGGAGCGCCTGCCGTTCAGCACGATCGCCGGCTTCTGGCACATCCCGTGGCCGAGCGTCGAGCGCCTCGAGATCTGCCCGTGGGCGGCCTATCTCGTCGAAGGCATGCTGGGTGCGGACCTGTTCGGGTTCCAGACGCCGCAGGACTGCGCCCACTTCCTCCACGCCGCGGAATCGCTCGTTGGCGCGGAGGTCGATCGGCGGCGTGCGGTGGTGACCTACGAGGGACGGCAGACCGAGGTGCGCGCGTATCCCGCGTCCGTTCAGGCCCAGCCGGCCTGCGTTCGCGAGCTGGGGTCGGCCGATCGCTGCGCGCGCGCGCTTCGTTCGCGCCTCGGCGTGCGCGAACGCGATCGGATCGTCCTCGGCGTCGATCGGCTGGACTACACGAAGGGTATCGAGGAGAAGATCCTCGCGTTCGAACGTCTGCTCGACGCGTATCCGCAGTTCGTGGATTCGCTCGTGCTCGTCCAGATCGCGCAGCCCAGCCGCCAGCGCCTGAAGCCGTATCAGGAGGTGCGGGAGCGCGTGGTCGCCGCCGCGGCGCGCGTGAACGCCCGGTTTGCGACGGCCGACTGGCGCCCGATCGTGCTGATCGAAGAGGCGCAGGGGCCGGCCGACGTCTATCGGCTCTATCGCGCCGCCGACGTGTGCTACGTCGGCAGCCTGCACGACGGGATGAATCTCGTCGCGAAGGAGTTCGTGACCGCGCGCGACGACGACCGCGGCGTGCTGGTCTTGAGCGGCTTCGCGGGAGCGGCGCTCGAGCTCAGGGACGCTGTCGTCATCAATCCGTACGACGTCGAGGGCACCGCAAACGCGCTGGCGTCCGCGCTCGAGATGAACGCCGTCGAGCAGCAGCACTGCATGCGACGCATGCGCGCGCACATCCACGCGTGGGACGCGCGTGCGTGGGGCGCACGGCTGCTCGAGGATGCCGAACGCGCCGGCCCCGTGTCCGACGTGCAACTGCCCGATACCAAAGGATCGAGTCCGCTCCCCATCAGCCTTGGATGACGTCTCGCGCCAAAGGAGGTGGTGCCAGAGGGAGAACACAGTGGACATGCTCGGAGGCCAGGCGCGCAGGGAGACTCACGCAGGTGTATCCCCGGCGCGCGCTGGCCTTCGGGCTCGTAGCGCGGAACTTCAGTTCCGCAGATCGCGCGGACTGCCTTCTACGCGCGACAGATATCGCAGCAATCCCAGATTGAGGAGCAAACAGAACAGGCTCGCGACGGCGGCCGGCCAGATGACACTCTCGTCGCCGCCGAGGTACGCGTTCATCGTCGCGGTCAGCAGCCAGAGCTGCAGGATGACGACGATCAGGACGAAGCCGAGCATCCCGTAGACGATCGTGGTGCGCTGCTCGCGCGCGAAGGGACGTCGGCGAGGCATGTCAGGTGGTCCTCGGCTCGACGCCCGTCGCGTAGATCTCGTGTCCCCGCACGTCGAGCACGATGCGAGCGAGCGGGCGGCGCGGCGGGCCGGCAATCGGCCGCCCGGATCGCAGATCGAACAAGCCCTCGTGACAGGGGCACGCCAGCACCCCGCGATCGGGCTTCGGAATGACGGCGCAGGACAGGTGCGTGCACTTCTGGCTGTAGGCGACGAGGTCGCGTTCTCCGAGCCGCGTCAGCACGCACGGATCGTCATCACTCGGGTACGTGAACACTATGGAGGCGCCGACGGCCACCTCGTCGAGAGATGAGATACGCCGGACCTCGCCGCGGCCGCGGCGCTTCCGCCACCAGTCCTGCGCGGCAATCCACAGCTGCCCCACCCACAAGGCACCGCTGGTGAGCACCATGAACTTCATGAAGTCACGGCGCTCGACGTAGTGATCCTGAGGCCAGTCGATCGGAAAGTCGTGGCGCCACGCCGGCTGCGCGTCCGTGGGCCGGTAGTCCGGCGCGATCGTGATCAGCTCGCGATCGCGGCGCGCCAGATAGAGGTCCGCGGGGGCCGTGCCCGTCAGGCCTTCGCGTCCGGGGGAATCGATGCGCGCGTCGACAGGCGCAGGTGAGGGATCTTCCGCCTGAAGGCGGCCGCCACGAGTGGGCTGGTCATCGGCCATCAGGGAGTCTCCACGTCTGCAAAGGGATCGGCGTCCGGCGGCGATCCGGCGTCGCGCGCCGCAGCCGCGCGCAGCGGGATTGCGCGGCTCGGCGGCCGTTCGTCCATCGCGGCGGTGACGTCCACGTAGGCGGTCCGCGCGGCGAGCTGCCGCGGCACCATCGTGAACACGCGCGTCGTAATCGTCTGGTTGCCGAACTGGAAGACGTTCGTCGGAGCGCTCAACGGCCGGAGCTCCTCGATCTCGTCGAGCGTCCCGAAGAAGAGCGCCTGGCTCGGGCACACCGTCGCGCACATCGGCTTGCGGCCGACGCTCGATCGGTCGTAGCACATGTCGCACTTCATCATGATCTGGCGATCCTCGTACAGCTCCGGGACGCCGAACGGGCACGCCATCACGCAGTTGCCGCACGCGATGCAGCGGGGCTTGCGCGCGGATTGCACGACGCCGTCGCCCGTGCGCTTGATCGCGTCCGCGGGACACACCTCGGCGCACGTCGGCTGCTCGCAGTGCATGCAGACGACGGGGACGGTCTGGATGCTCTCCGGACGGTTGACGTACTCGACATGGATCATCGATTCGCCGCGATGCGTGTCGCACTCCGTGCACGCCTGCACGCACGCCTGGCAGCCGATGCAGCGGCTCGGATCGATGAAGAAGTGCAGGTATTCGGGCTTAGTCATGCGCTTTCTTCACGCGGCAGCCGCAGACCTTGTACTGCGGGATGCGGCTGATCGGATCCTGTGCCGCCACGGTCAACCGGTTCGGGCTCTGGTCCCGTGGCCAGTGATACGGAATGAAGATCGTGTCCGGCCGGATCGTCGTGACCACCATCGCGCGCAGCGTGATCGCGCCCCGCCGCGTCTCCGCGGTCGCCCATTCCCCGTCCACGATGCCCAGCTTGGCCGCGAGGCGCGGGTGCATCTCGCTCCGCGGCTCCGGGTCCTGCTGCACGAGCGGACCGA
>JAICSD010000155.1 GCA_025937075.1 Vicinamibacteria bacterium
GCCGATGAACTTCGCCAGCGTCCCGTCAGGGCGATCGATGCCGACTTGGTAGGCGCGATTCGTTCCGGGGTTCGGCCGCACCGGCCAGACGGTATTGAGATCGGGGTTCTCGTCCGCGAGACGCTCGTAGCTGCCGCGCGTCCGCAGGAGGCTCGGATTGCGCGCGAAGTACCGCGTCGGCACGAGATCCACGTGCAGCGCGGAATCGTTCGTATTCCGGTAATCCCGTCCCGCATCATCTTCCGTGATGCCCCACTCGCCGCGATCGAGCGTGTTCAGGATCTCGAAGCTGCCGTTCTTCAGCCGCAGCTCGATGTCGCTCTGCCCCGCGGTGTGCATGACGTTGTCGAGGCCCCACGCGAAGCCGTTCGCGTTCTCCTGCGGATCGATCCCGCGCCGGCCGTAGCGGTTGGTGACCAGCTCCTTCGTGTCGGCTTTCAGATCGCCGTCCGTGTCGCGCATCAGCCAGACGTTCGGCGGCTCGGCGACGAGGACGCCGCGATCGAGGATCTTCAGCGACCGTCCGAGGACGAGGCCGTCGGCGAACACCGTCCGCTTGTCCATGCGGCCATCGTGATCGGTGTCCTCGAGCACGACGACGCGTCCGATAGGATCGTTCTCAGTCGACCCGGTGATGTCCTGCATGAAGCCGGGCATCTCGACGACCCACAGGCGTCCCTGCAGATCCCAGTCGAGCGCGACCGGCTCCTGGACCAGCGGCTCGCTGGCCACCAGCTCCACGCGATAGCCGGGAGGCATGTAGAACGTCTTCAGTTCGTCCTCGGCCGAGAGCGCCGGCGACTCGTTCGAGACTTTCTGGACCTCGGGCGGCCACGGGCGATTTGCCTGGGAGCTCTGCAGGCCGACGGCACTGGCCAGCGCCGTCGAAAGAAGAACCGCAAAGGGAACGAGTCGGCCGGAAGACATATCGGGTGTGCCTCAGCTTCGTGCAGAATACGGGTCGTGTACCAGAGCCGCCGCGAGTTTCTGAGCGTATCCGCGCTCGCCGTCATGAGCCTCGGCGCGTCGATTGGCGCCGACGCGCAGGAGCCGCCGGAGCCCATCATAGACATTCATCAGCATCTGGGCTACAGCGGGCGCTCGGACGAGGCATTCCTCGCGCATCAGCAGACGATGGGGATCGCCCGGACGATTCTCCTTCCTGCGGGTCGTCCGGTGAACACACCGTCGACACACGACGGCAAGTCGAATGGGCTGGACGCGCAGGCGCTCGGCAACGAGGCGTGTTACCAGTTCGCGCGCCAGCACGGCCGCGCGTTCATGTTCGCGGCGAACGAGGTCCCGGATCTCCCCGATGCGGCGAAGGAAATCGAACGCTATCTGAAGCGCGGCGCGCTTGCGATCGCGGAGCAGAAGTTCGGCGTCGACTGCGATTCCGCCGCGATGCAGCGGATTTACGACGTCGCGCGGGCGCACCACGTGCCCGTTCTGATGCACTGGCAGCACGCGATGTACAACTACGGCTTCGACCGCTTCCACCGGATGCTCGAGCGCTATCACACCGTCACGTTCATCGGGCACGCGCAGACGTGGTGGGCGAACATCGATGCGAAGGCCGACCAGACGGTCATGTACCCCAAGGGGCCGGTCACGCGCGGAGGACTCACGGAGCGGTATCTCTCCCACTACCCGAACATGTTCGGCGATCTCTCGGCCGGCTCGGGCCTGAACGCGCTGACACGCGACGAGGCGTTCGCGCGCGACTTCGTCGCACGCCATCAGGACAAGCTGATCTTCGGCAGCGACTGCAGCGACCGCGACGGTCTGGGGACGTCGTGCCTGGGTGCCCAGATCATAGAGGCCGTACGCCGGCTTGCCCCGAACAAGGCCGCCGAGCGGAAGCTGCTCCACGGCAATGCGGTGCGTGTCTTCCGCCTGAAGGCGGACGCTACCGTGTGATCGCGGCCCATCCGCACCCGCACGACCCACCCGCGCACGCTCCGAAAGGTGCACAATGAAGGAAATGTCCACCGAATCAGCACCTGCCAGAGTCGCCGGCATGACCACCTTCGATGCGCTCGTGGTGGACGCCATCCGCGAGACACCGGATTCGACGACGCTGGTGCTGGATACCGGCGCGCCGGCGAAGTATCGTGCCGGACAATACCTCACGATCGATCCGCATCAGTTCCTCGGGCTGCGGAATCACGTCGCCTATCTCGAGCACCTGAAAGGTCGCAAGGAGGCGCCGCGCGCGTACTCGATGTGCTCGGCGCCGCACGAGCAGTACGTCGCCGTCACGATCAAGGAAGAGGTGTTCGGCCCGGACACGAAGTATCCGCCGCTCATCTCCGGATTCCTGACGTATGAGGTGCGCGCCGGCGATCGGATGATCGTCGCCGGCTATACAGGCGCCTACGCGCTGCCGGACAACATCGAATCGCGCGCCGATCACATCCTCCATTTGTGCGCCGGCTCCGGCAGCGTGCCGAACTTCTCGATGATCAAGGATTCGCTGTATCGGCACACTCGCCTGCGCCACACGTTCGTGTACTCGAACAAGACATGGCAGGACGTGATCTTCCGCGACGAGCTGACGCGGCTGCAGAAAGCGCATGGGCCGCGCCTGCGCGTCATCCACGCGCTCACGCGCGATCAGGGACCGTTTCCGTCTGACGAGGACGTCCGGACGGGTCGCGTGAACGCCGAACTGCTGGAGGACGCGCTCGGGGATCGGGAGAGCACGATCATCTATTCCTGCGGACCCGCGATCACCGTCTGGGAGCGCCGGGCGTGCGCGGCCCAGGGCAGAACGCCGCCGCCGCGGTTCCTCGAGAGCATGGTGAGCCAGTTGACGACGATCGGCGTACCACGCGAGAAGATCAAGCTCGAAGCGTACGGATGAAGGGCCGCGAGCCCGCGCGCATGGAGGCGCGGTGTGGTCTCCGCTCGCCTCAGCGTTCGCGCACGCGCATCTCGCGGCGATCGGGCGGTGATGATGGTCGTCGGCCTGTCGGACCGGGTTGAACGGCTCAGGCCTCCGCGTACCTCTTTGCCGCCGCGAGATCCCGTCGTAGCTCCTCGGCATTCCGCCGGGGCCCGTACCCGGGCGTATCGCGCTGGATGCGCCAGCCCTCCTTCAGCGGGCCAGCGTCGACGGTATCGAATCCGAACTGGTCCAGCAGGTGTGTCACCGTTGCCTTCGCATCGGGATCGTCTCCGGCAATCACCAGCGCACGCCGATCCCGGGTCCCCGCCGCCTGGCCGTCTTTCGTCAGGTCGGCCGCGTAAATGTGGTTGAACGCTTTTACGACCTTCGATGTGGGCAGATGAGCCTGCAGCAGCTCCGATGTCGTCGTGGACTCGTTGTCCAGCTCGGGGATGTGGCCGTCGCGCTGTGGATAGTAATTGTTCGTGTCGATGACGATCTTGCCAGCCAACGGCTCCACGGGAACGCTCCGGTAGTTCTTCAACGGAATCGTGACGACGACGATGTCGCCCGCCTTTGCTGCGTCCTGGACCGTCGCCGCGCGCGCCTTCGAACCCAGTTCGGTCACGAGCGCGCTCAACGTTTCCGGGCCGCGCGAATTGCTGAGCACAACGTTGTAGCCACTCTTCGCGGCAAGCCGCGCGATCTGACTGCCGATGTGCCCTGCGCCGATCAATCCGATTGTCGTCATGGGACCTCACGATCTATTCAGAGACGTATACTGTGCCGAGCGAACTCCGCAGTCCGATGCTCTCCGAGCAGCCTGCATTCCACTCAGCAGGAGGTGCGATGGGCCGAGCTTTGGTCATCGGCAACGACGGGCCCATCTGGACGGCGCTCTGCGCCGGATCGCTCCGCGGCCACGCGGTCGAACGCTGCAGCGGCGACGTGGAGGCGCTGCAACTCGTTCGCCAGCACTCCTTCGATGTCGTCCTGACCGCGGCGGAAACACCGATCTCGGAAGATCTCGCGCTCGCGGAAGAGCTGCGCGCGATCAGTCCTGAGCTCCGCATCATCGTGCTCGCGCCCGCTGCGACGCACGACGATCTGATCAGTGCTCTGCGCGCGCACGTTTTCGCCTACTTCACCCCTCCGTTCGATGCCGGCGCAATCGCGGACATGATGCGCTCCGCACTGAACGCCTCCCGTTGGCGTGACGACCTCGAGGTCGTGTCTGCGCTGCCCCACTGGTTCACCCTTCGCGTCTCGTGCCATCTGCTCACGGCCGATCGACTCGTGCGATTCCTCACGGAACATCTCACGGTGCTCCCGGAGGATGTGCGCGACCTCGTGCTGGCGGGCTTTCGCGAGATGCTGCTGAATGCGATGGAGCACGGGGCAGGGTTCGACCCGACGAAGGCAATCGAGGTCACGGCCGCGAGAACCGGTCGGGCCATCGTGTACCACGTGCGGGACCCGGGCGCCGGCTTCGATCGCGGCGCGTTGTCGCGCGCCGCAGCGTCACCCGAGCGCGACGAGAACGTGGCGACCGCGATACGTCGCGCGGAGCGTGGTCTTCGTCCGGGCGGCTTCGGGATGCTCATCGCTCGGCAGATCGCCGACGAGCTCGTCTACAACGAGCGCGGCAACGAAGTACTCATGGTGAAGTACCTCGATCGTCCTGGATCCGCCGTCACTTGAATCGGACATGCAGTCCGACGACGATGGGGAAGGTCAGCCGCCCCGTATCGTTGTTGATGTCTTCGAGCCCCGTCCCCGCGAACTGATCGACCTCGGACAACCCGCTCACGTGTCTCAGCCCGAGTTGCGCAGTGAGATCGAGCTGCTCGGCGATTCGGAAGAGGACGCCCGCGCCGATCGTCCACGTAAAGGCTGCCGTCCGATCGTAGAAATCGGTCGAACTGAACACCAGGTTGGACTGGGGCGCCGCAAACAGCGCGTTGATGCGGTCGATGAACGCCAGCCCGATCGTGCCTTCGCCGTAGACGCGCAGATCGTGACGCGACAGCGGGACGTACCGCCGCAACCCGAAATCCAGCCCGAAAGCTTTGTAATCGGAATATTGCCCGTACAGGCTCGAGGGCCCGATATCGCCCAGGCGCACCAGGTCGGCATCGGCGGACTGGTAGGTGAAGACCCCGCGCAGCTCCGAGACGTCGTCCAGCATGTAACCACCGCCGAACCGCAACTGTATGCCGGTGCCGTAGACGTCACCGTATGAGTTCGGCAGGATTGCTGTTGCCTGGCCCTGCAGCATCCCGATCGCGCCAGAGTTCACGTTGCCATTGATGCTCGTGTCAATTCCGACGCCAAAGTCGGCGACCCAGCGCGATTCGTTCGCCTGAGCCTGCGCACGAGCGTCGTGCGCGCCGAACAATGGGATGGATAACACCGACCACAAGACGAAACCGCGATGAATAGTCACGACATGCTCCTTGGTGTGATCGGGCGATCTGCGAAAGCTCAGAATGCCCACGTCATCTCGTGGGCCGTAGTGGAGGTTTCGGCGACGCCTGCGCCCGAATTCCAGCCGATTCGAGGTTGATCGTTCAGCCGCAGCGGGGATGAGCACGACGTGTGCCGCGCCGGCAGATTGCGCGCGGCCGAGGTTTCGTATGGCGATACGATCAGAAGCATGCGCATCATCATCGTGGGAGGAGGATTCGCCGGCGTGCCCACGGCGCGTCACCTGGAGCGCCGATTGCGCTCGCGGCCCGACGTCGAGATCACGCTCGTCAGCCGCGACAACTTCTTCGTTCTCACGCCGCTGTTGTTCGAGGCCTGCTCGGGACGGCTGGAGCTCCGGCATTGTGCGCAGCCGATCCGTGCGGCGCTCACGCGCACACGCTTCATCGAGGCGACGGTTCAAGACGTCGACGTGAACCGCCAAACGGTCCGAGTCGGCGTCCCCGGCGCCGCTCCATACGAGCTCCGCTACGACCAGCTGGTCGTTGCGCTTGGCGCGTCGACGAACGAAGCGCTGATTCCCGGTTCGTCGAACACGTTCACGTTCAAGACCATGGCGGATGCGCTCGCGCTGAGGAACCACGTCATCGAACAGCTCGAGCGCGCGGACGCTTCGTCCGACGCATCGGCGCGGCGCGGCTGCCTGACGATCGTGATCATCGGCGGCGGGCTCGTCGGCGTGGAGCTGCTGGGCGAGCTCACCGCGTTCGCGGGCGACGTGCTCCGGTTCTATCCACGCATCCATCGGGATGAGATCCAGTTCCACCTGTTCGAGGCAGGCGGCCGGATCCTGCCGGAGATCGACGAAAAGCTCGCGGCCATCGCCATGCGTGTACTCCAGGGCCGTCGCGCCGACATTCGAGTATCGACGCCCGTCCGCTCGATCGAGCCTGGACACGTGCATCTGGCGAGCGAAACCATCGACGCAGGCACCATCGTGCTTGCGGCCGGCATCGTACCCAGCGTCGTCACCAGCCGAATCGGCGTCGAGCGCGACAAGCGCGGACGAATCGTCGTCGACGCGGCCATGCAGAGCCGAAGCCACCGCAACGTGTGGGCGCTCGGTGACTGCGCGGCTATTCCAGGGCCGGATGGCCATCTCTACCCGGCGCTCGCGCAGCACGCGGTTCGCGAGGCGCGACACCTCGCACGAAACGTGCAGGCGGCCATCGAAGGGCGTCCCACGACGCCGTTCGTGTTCCGCTCTCTCGGCACGATGGCGTCGCTCGGGCACACGCGCGCGGTCGCGCTCGTGTTCGGCTTCCGGATGAAAGGGTTCTTCGCCTGGTGGCTGCGGCGGACCTACTACCTGTTTCAGATGCCGCGCTGGGACCGCCGGTTCCGCATCGTCGTCGACTGGACGGTCGCGCTCTTCTTCCGCCCGGACATCACGAAGGTCGGTTTGAAGGTCGAACGGGAGCAGGTGACGCAGGCGCGCGAGCTGGTGGGCGCCGGGGACGCACGGATGCGCTCCTGACCTCGCTATTTCGCGATCTCGACCAGGCCGACCTTGTTGACGCCGCTCTCGGCGATGACCAGATTACCGTCGCGCGTCGTCATCATGTTGCGCACGACGCCGCCGCCGCCCGGAATGACCCACGTCTGGAACTTCTGCGTTTTTGGATCGAAGCGGACGAGCGTGTTGGGACGCACCGCGGACTCGCTGTACCAGATGACGCCGTCGAGCGCCGTGATGCCGTAGGGCTGCGACTTCGGTCCGCCAGGCGACGGCCACTCGGTGACGCTGCCGGTCTTCGTGTCGAGGCGGCCCAGGTAGCCGCGTGAGTAGTCCGAGTACCAGACGGCATCGTCGCTCGTGATCGCAATCCGCCGCGGCCGCGAGTCGGCGTTCGGCAGCGTCCATTCCTTGATCGCCATCGTCGCCGGATCGATGCGAGAAATCCTGTTCCCGCCGAACTCGCAGATGATTGGCGCGCCGGTCGAATCGAACACCACGCCGTAGGGATTCGATCGCGGCTGCGGATACGCCACCACCTTGACGTCGCCGGTCTTCGGATCGAGGCGTCCGGCCATGTTGGCACCCTGCGCGCTGAACCACAGGGTTCCGTTGCGATCGAAGAGCGGCGTGTGCGGATCGCGCGCACCCTCCGGCAGCTTGTATTCCGTGATCGTGCCGGTTGCCGGATCGAGCTTGCCGATGTACCCCTTCGAGTTCGCGGTGAACCAGATGTTCCCGTCCTTGTCGGCCGTCAGCCCGTGGGGACCCGACTGCGGGGTGGTGAGCGGATACTCCTTGATCTGCCCCGAGCGCGGATCGACGCGGCCGAGGGTGTTGGCGAACATGCCCGTGTACCAGATCGCGCCGTCCGTCGTCGCCAGCGGATCGTGCGGACGCGATCCAAGCGTCGGCAGATTCCATTCCTTGAACGTGACGTTCGCGGTTCCAGGAATCAGGACGGGCTTCGGTTTCGGCTGCTCCGGAAAGTTCTTCGCCAGGTAATCGACGATGACGTCCGCCTGATCCTTGGGCAGCGTGACCATGGTTGCAATCAGCTGGTGCCACCCCTCACGCGTGTAGCCGCCGGAAAACGCGATGTTTCCAAGCTTGTGGCAGCGCGTGCAGTACGCCTGCACCGACGCCTTGCCCGGTCCGTCCGGCAGGTCGACATTGCCTCGGCCGCGGCCCTGCGGTGCCTGCGCGCGCGTTGCCGGAGAAGCGGCCAGGGCGAGTGTGAACAGAAGCGTGGAAGACCAGAGCAGACGTGTCATGCGCGCAAGAGTACACAATTGTTCACATCTTTTTCACCTTCGGAGACGCCGCACGGCGACGGATGGGACCGAAACAGCCGGGCTCGACGAACGGCGCGGCAGCGCGTTTTTTTCTTGCGCTCGCAGGCTGAAAGGTTCATCATGTCGCCCCTTTCGCGGTCACAGTCGGAGGTGCCGTTGTTTGGCCCGACGATCGATCAGTGCCTGCCACCCGCGGGCTTCCGCCGGCCGCAGCGTGAAGCGGTCATCGGGCTGCAGCCGCGCCGCTCGTTCCGCCTCGCAATAATCTGGTTCAACTCCAACGCGATGAACATGCGTTGGAAACCGTCCTTCGTAAAACGAGCAGTTGTCGCATCCATCGTGGTTGCGTTTGCGGCCGGGTTCGCGCCGAGCGCCGCCGCAGACGTCATTACGAATTGGAACAACGCAGCGTTGAACGCCATTCGCGCCGCGAACACTCCTCCGCCCGTGGCGTCGCGCGCACTTGCCATCCTCCACGTGTCGATGTTCGACGCGGTGAACGGCATAAGCCGTCGGTACGAGCCATTCTTCGTGCGCAGTGCAGCGCCGGCCAGCGCCTCGCAGCAAGCTGCCGCGAGTGCGGCCGCACACGTCGTGCTCGTCGCATTGTTCCCCGCCTATTCAGCGGTCTTTGATGCTCTGCACGCGGCAACGCTCGCGGCCGTTGGTTCCGGTGCGCAGACGAATATGGGCATCGCCTGGGGGGAAGCCGTTGCCACTGCCGTTCTCGTGTGGCGCGCCAATGACGGCTACGACGCGCAGGTTCCCCCTCCGGCGGGAGCCGGTCTGGGGTTCTGGATTCCAACGCCACCC
>JAICSD010000522.1 GCA_025937075.1 Vicinamibacteria bacterium
ACGAGCCGGACGCCGATCTCGCGCGCCTGCCCGGCCACCGATCCGGCCATCAGGGCATAGAGTCCCGCGGCGGCGAGCACCACTGTCAATCCTGCGAAGAGCACGAACAACGAGAAGTTCGATCGCCAGGGCGTCTCGAGTCTCGACACCACTTCATCCATCACGTCGATCGTCACGGATCCGTTCCCGTTGAGCGCTCTGGTGCGCTGGCGGACCGCCGGTGCGAGCGCTGCTGGCTCGATGCCGGTGCGGATCATGAAGTCGCCGATGCGATCAGGCGACTGCGCGAACGGCGCATAGATGGTCGGCGTCGGCGCCTCGAGCGCGCGATATCTCATGTCCGCCGCCACTCCCACGATCGTGCGGAAGACCGGCTGCGCGCCCGGTCCGCGGTCCTGTGCAGGGACCTGCAGGCGCTTGCCGACGGCCTGCTCGCCGGGCCATGCGAGCCGCGCGAATCCTGCGCTCACGATCAGCACGGGCATGGTTGTCGCGCGGTCGGCATCGGTGAACGATCGCCCCTCGACGATCCGCGTCCCCATCGTCGTGAAATAGTCCGGCGTGATCGTTTCGACGTTCACATACGGATTCCGTCCGCCTTCGGCCGGCGTCTGCCGTTCGGTGCGGAATCGCGAGTCCAGTCCAATCGGCCCCTGGAGCGGACGGAGCGACACCCCTGCGGCCGAGACAACGCCGGGAATCGTGGAAAGGTCGTCGAGCGCGCGCGTCAGGAGCAGACGTGCCTCGGATTCGCCAATCGATCCGGGCGGCATGGCGAATTTCATCGACAGCAGGCGTGACGGCTGAAACCCCAGGTCGAGGCGCCCAAGCCGGCCCACACTGCGGGCGAGCAGGCCGGCAGCCGTCAGCAGGAGGACGGCGGCTGCCAGCTCGCCGGCAATCAAAAGTCGCCGCATCGGCGCGCGATGGCCGGCGCGGACGACGGTAGCGGCGTCCCGGCGGAGGACGTGTTCGAGCTGGCGGCTCGTCAACGCGAGCGCGGGCGCAAGTGAGCTGATGAGCGCAGCGAGCAGTCCGATTGCGGCCGTCGCGCCAAGCGCCGCCACGTTCACGGAGGCGTCAGACAGGCGTGGTATGTCGGCTGGCAGCTGCGAAATGATCGCCGGCAGCGCGATCGTCGTGATGCCGAGTCCGGCGGCCGACGCGATCGCCGAGATGATCAGAGCCTCGCATAAAAGGAGGCGCGCGAGTGCCGCGCGCGAAGCTCCAAGCGCCAGGCGGATGGCGTACTCGCGCGACCGGCCGGCTGCGCGGACGAGCATGAGACCGGCCACATTGGCGCACGCGACGAGAAGCAGCACGGTGACAGCACTCAGCCAGGCGTGCACGCCAGCGCGGGCCGGCCCCAGGATGTCGTCGACGATCGGCTGGATTCGTGATTCGACGTGGCCCTGACGATGTGTCCGCCGCGACTGATCGGCAATGACCTGGTTCAAGTCCATCGTTGCAGCGTCGATCGACGTTCCACGCTTCAATCGTCCCAGCACGAACAGGACGCCGACGTCGAAGATGTCGATCGGACCGTTGGGGATGCCGCTCGCGATGGACTTCAGATCGGGCACGAGCGGAGTCCAGATGTCGGTGCCGGCGGGGAATATGAACGCCGCGGGCATGATCCCCAGGACCGTGAACGTCTTCCCGCTCAACACCATCGTGCGGCCGACAATGCCGGGATCGCCGCCGAACTGTCGCTTCCAGAAGGCGTAGCTCAGGACGACCGTTCGCGCGGAGCCGAAGTGGTCGTCATCGCGATGCAAGGTCCGGCCGAGCAGCGGCATCGCGCCGAGCAGATCGAAGAAGTTGCCGCCGACCGATCGGTACCGGACCGCAACCGACTCCGCGCTCGTGCGGAGATCCCAATCCCATTCGGTGGAGCTGATCGCGCAGAGATCCTCGAAAACGTGTGTGCCGGCGCGCCAGTCCTCGACGTCGCGGTACGACACTTCGGATCGCGGCACGAGCTGGTCCTCGCCGGCGATGACGAGGCGCTCCTGGTCGGCGAAGGGGAACGGACGAAAGAGGACGGCGTTCGCGATTGAGAAGAGCGTCGTCGCCGCCCCGATGCCGAGGGCCAGCAGCAGCGCCGCGAAGCACGTGAAGGATGGTGTCGCGCGAAGAGCCCGCACGGCCAGCCGGAGATCGCAGAGCCAGGCCGACATTCACCGGCCTTTATACCGCAGGTCGAGCGACGCTTTTGCGGTGCCCGAACGACGGCTGCACGGTGGAGGTCGCGGACGGCCTGGTCG
>JAICSD010000480.1 GCA_025937075.1 Vicinamibacteria bacterium
GGCCCGCCGCGCCACCTCTTCCGCATACGGGCGGAAGAGCAGCGGCACCATGAGCGCCTCATATTGCGCCGGAACCGACCCGCTGAACCGAAGCTCCTGATCCTGCATCGGAACGCGCTCCCTCGCTCGCCGTTTTCCAAAGGTCCGGAGGTGGACCATGGTCACCACCATGACAGACTACGGTGCCGAACGCGATGCGATGGTGCACCGGCAGCTGCGTCGGCGCGGCATTGCCGACGAACGGATTATCGATGCCTTTCGAGCCGTGCCGCGCGAAGCGTTCGTCGATGCCGGCCATGCGCGCCTCGCTTACGGCGATCACCCGCTACCGATCGCCGCCGGGCAGACGATATCGCAGCCGTACATCGTCGCATTCATGACGGAAGCGCTGCGCCTCGAGCCGCAGCACCGTGTGCTCGAGATCGGAACCGGCTGCGGGTATCAGACGGCGGTGCTCGCGGAGCTTGCCGCGCAGATCTATTCGATCGAAGTGATCGAGCCGCTCGCCGCGCGTGCGCGGGCGACACTCGACGAGCTCGGCTACGGCAACGTGCACACGCGCGTCGGCGACGGCTACGCCGGCTGGCCGGAGCACGCGCCGTTCGATCGCGTGATCGGCGCGGCCGCGGCGGAGGACGTCCCGCCTGCGCTCGTCGCGCAGCTCGCGGAAGGCGGGATTCTCGTGCTGCCCGTTGGCGTGTACCATCAGGAGCTGCAGGTGCTGCGGCGCCACGGCGATCGGCTGGAAACGCTCGATACGCTGCCAGTTCGATTCGTTCCGATGGTGCGCGGGGCGCGGGAGTAGTGACGCGGGTGCGTGCGCGGGGCTCGGGATTCGGGATTGGGGATTAGGGATTAGGGATTGGGGATTGGGATTGGGGATTAGGGATTAGGGATTCGAAGCACTGCCTCGAGCGGTCCCGGCCCCTGTTCTCCACGGTAATACACGCCTTCGAGAAAAAGACCGGATGCGGGCGCGGTGAGAATCGCGGGCAGCGTTGACGATTCGATGAGCAGCCGTTCCGCATCGTTCCGCGTCAGCTCGCCGCGGCCGACGGCGGCAAGCACGCCGACCATCCGCCGGACCATGCGCCAGAGGAAATGCGAGCCCTGGATCCGGATCGCGAGCAGCGCCCCGGCTTCGGCAAGCTCGACGCTGTCCACGAGCACCATCGTGGACGTCTCCTGTTCGGCATCGGCGCTGAAGGACGCGAAATTCTTCATGCCGACGAACGCGCGCGCCGCGTCGCGCATGCGATCGCCGTCGAGAGGCTCCTTGATCCACCAGACGTACGGCTTGAAGAACGCCGTCTTGCGTCTGGCGATCTGATACACGTAGCTTCGCGAGACCGCGTCGTGCCGCGCATGGAATCTGTGCGGCACCTTGTCGATCCTCAGGACGTGAATGTCCGAAGGGAGCCGCTCGTTGATGCGCGCGCGCAGCGCCGCGGGCGTGAGGCTCGTGTACAGCTCCAGGTGCGCGACCTGCGCAAGCGCATGGACGCCGGCGTCGGTGCGTCCTGCGCCGTAGAGTTCGAACTCGCGGCGCTGACTCGCTTCACGGACGGCGCGGTCGATCTCTCCCTGGACCGTGCGCGCGTTCGCCTGGATTTGCCAGCCGTTGTAGCGCCCGCCGGCGTACTCGATCAGGAGCTTGAAGCGAGGCATAGGCGCTGGCGCGTGACGGTGACCGGGGTTCGGGATCCGGACACTCTCGGATCGCGGGCCTGAGACCGGATCCGCTGCTCCGAGCTCGGTCTACTTTCCCGGCACTATCGCGATAGCGTCGATCTCGACGCGCATGCCGTCCCCAGGCAGCGCGGATACCTCTACCGTCGTCCGTGCGGGACGATGACCGGCAAACGTGCGAGCGTAAGCGGTGTTCATCTGGCTGAACTCGCTGATGTCCACGAGGAACACACCGCAGCGGAGCACGTGCGCGAGGCTCGAGCCCGCGGCTTCGAGAATGGCCGCGATGTTCTTGAGCGCCTGTTCCGTCTGCGCTTCGACATCAGCGGGCAGGACGTTCGTTGTCGGGTCCCGACCGGCCTGTCCTGAGACGAACACGAGATTGCCGCTCACGGTGGCCGGGGAATACGGGCCGGCAGGAGCCGGCAGCGCAGGACTCAGTACTGGTTGAACTCGGTCGCTCATGTCGTCATGCTATGCGAGGTCCGCAAACGGAGGGTAGCCTCGAATGTTGTCTCCCAGATTCGGCCCCCCGAACCCGAACCACGGATCCCGAGGCCCGAACCCCGGATCCCGGACGACGATGCAACGATGAAGACGCGCATCCTGCTCGCAGCGTGCGTGGCTGCGGCCGCGACGATCGGCGCGCAATCGGACGTCCTCCACGACGCGCTCAATCTGGGCCGCACGCACGATCAGGCGCTGTACGACGCTTTCAATGCCGGGTACCGGCTCGCGACGTCGGGCGAGGTGGAGATCGTCGAAGTCATCACCGAATTCCGGCGCGCCGTCCTGATCGTTCGCGAGCACGCCGATCAGGGGGAGTACTCGTTCAACGAGAACAACCTGACGCGTGCGCTCGCGCCGTATCGCGGGCTCGTCACGTTCGTCGCGCAGGTGCGCCTCCATCCGCAGAACATCTACCCGAAGCCGCCGCCGTACGTGATGTACGTGCGGACGGGCGCCTCGTCGCCGGCGCTTGCCGATCGCGCGCTGAAGCGGATGGCGGTGTATCCGCCGGGGCTGGCGGCGCCCGGCGCGTCGATGAGCGCTGTACGGCTGGAGGCGACCGTTCCGCGCGACGACATCAGCAACGCCTCCGATCCAGCCCTCGTCATCGTCGACGAGCGGGGCGACCCGCTGTGGCAGGGCCGGATCGATCTCGCGCGGTTTCGTTAGCGCGCGAAGGCGCGTTTGCAGCGGCTGAGCTGGATTGCAGAAATTGACGTGGCGGGTTATCGTGTCGCACGTCTTCGGGAACACGCGACCCATCGTGCCGCGCGCCCACGATCCAGTAGAGACCCTGCTCGTTCTCGCGCTCGATCTGCTCTCGCAGACCGAAGCGCAGCACCGCGCCGCCCGCCGGCTCGAGGAGGCGACGAAATCCTTGTCGAACGGCGTCCGCGAACGCGGCGCGTATGATGCGCAGCGGGCGA
>JAICSD010000279.1 GCA_025937075.1 Vicinamibacteria bacterium
ATGCTCGTGGTGCGGTACGCCGCGCTGTTGGCCCTCGTGGTCTGGGTCGGCGGCCTGCTCGTGCTCGGCGCCGTGGTCGCTCCGTCGATTTTCGAGACGATCGCCGCGCGCCGGATCGACGACGGCCGCCTGCTCGCGGGCGCGCTGTTCGGCGGCATTCTCAGGAAGTTTTCGTTCGTGGGCCTCGCGGCCGGGGCCGCGCTGCTGCTGACGCTGATCCTTCGCGCGGTGCTGGGCCCACGGCCGCGGCGGCTCGCGGTGCGAATCGCGCTGGTCGTCGTGATGCTGGCGGCGACGGCGTACGCGGCACTCATCGTGGCGCCGCGCATCGACGTCCTGCAGCGCAGCATCGGAAAGGCGCCATCGAGCCTTCCGGAAACGGACGCGCGGCGCATCGAGTTCGGACGGCTGCACGCATTGTCCACCGGCCTGCAGCTCGTGCCCATTCTCGGCGGCCTGTCACTCATCTACTGGGAGATGAAGGAATGACGGACATGGATCGCGACCAGCTCCTCGCCGCGATTCGATCGGGAATTGCCGCGGCGCCCAACCCGACGTCCGCGATGCAGCAGGCCGTCAGGCTGCTCAAGGACGCGATGCCGCACTACACGTGGGTCGGCATCTACGTCCTCGATGGCAACGAGCTCGTGCTCGGACCGTACATCGGGAGGCCCTCTCCGCACACACGCATTCCGCTCGGCCGGGGCATCTGCGGCGCCGCGGCGGCCGAGAAGACGACCATCGTCGTCGACGATGTGAACGCCGACCCGAGATATCTGGCCTGCAGCACTGACACGCGCTCCGAGATCGTCGTGCCGATCATGCGCGACGGCAACGTGCTCGGCGAGATCGACATCGACAGCAATCGGACCGCCGCGTTCGGCCCGCGCGACCGCTCGCTGCTCGAGCCGGTCGCCGCCATACTGGCGGAGGCAATGGGGGAGGACTAGACGGGGATGTCTCACGTCATCACCCTTATCCCCGGCGACGGCATCGGCCCCGAGGTCACCGAGGCCGTTCTTCGAATCTTCGCGGTCGCGGATCTGAAGATCGACTGGGATCGCCAGGACGCCGGCGTCGTTGCGTTCAAGCGGCATGGCCAGTCGCTCCCGGCGGCGCTCCTCGATTCGGTCAGGCGCAACAAGGTGGCGCTGAAGGGGCCTGTCACGACGCCGATTGCCGAGGGGTTCACGAGCGTCAACGTCGGCCTGCGGAAGACGCTCGATCTGTACGCGAATCTTCGGCCGGTCCGGAACCTGCCCGGCGTCGCGAGCCGCTTCCAGAACGTCGATCTCATCATCGTCCGCGAGAACACGGAGGATCTCTACTCTGGCCTCGAGCACGAGATCGTCCCCGGCATCGTCGAGAGCCTGAAGATCATCACCGAGCGCGCGTCGACGCGGATCGCGCGGTTCGCCTTCGAGTACGCCCGCCGGTACCGCCGCCAGCGCGTGACGGCGATTCACAAGGCGAACATCATGAAGCTTGGCGACGGGCTGTTCCTGGACAGCTCGCGCCGCGTCGCGCGTGAATACTCAGACATCTCGTACGACGAGCGGATCGTCGACGCCGCCTGCATGCACCTCGTGATGCACCCGGAGAAGCTCGACGTCCTGCTGCTGCCGAATCTGTACGGCGACATCGTGTCGGATTTGTGCGCGGGGCTGGTCGGCGGTCTCGGCGTGGTGCCTGGCGCGAATCTGGGGACCGACGCCGCCATGTTCGAAGCGGTCCACGGCAGCGCACCGGATATCGCGGACCAGAATCTGGCGAATCCGACGGCGCTCCTTCTTTCGGGGCTGCTGATGCTGGATCATATCGGCGAGCACGACCCGGCTGCGCGCATCAGGGCGGCGCTGGAGCGCGTCCTGAGCGCCGGGCGTGTACGCACACGGGACCTCGGGGGGCAGGCCCACACGACCGAATTCACGGACGCGATCTGCAAAGAGCTCGAGATGTCGGTGGTATAGTTTTCCCGTGCTGCTCGACGACATCACCCAGGCGGTGCTGGCGCGAAAGGACGTCGCCCGCTACCTGCGTGGGGCGCACGGGCAATCAGAGCTGGACGCGCGCGAGCGCGTCCAGGCCTACCTCGACGAGCTGCGCACGACGCAGCGCTATCCCATCTACCGCGCGCTCAAGCATCCGCTCTATCCGATTCTTCGCAAGGTGGAGCGGGTCGACGAGCGCGTCGATCTCGCGCAGCAGGCGACGCGCGCCGGACGCGTGATCTACATCTCGAACCACAAAAGTCATCTGGACTATATCGTCGAGCCGCTGGTGCTGCTGGAGAACGGCATCCGTCCGCCGGTCACCGCGGCCGGCATCAATCTGTTCGGCGGTCCGCTCGGCCTGCTGCACCGCCACGTCACGGGCGCGATTCCGATCCGCCGCAACAGCAAGGACCCGGCGTACTTGATCACGCTCAAGGCGTACGTCGCGGAGCTGCTGCAGCGCCACGATCTGCTCTTCTACATCGAGGGCGGCCGCAGCTACACGGGCGAGCTGAAGTCGCCGAAGACGGGGCTGCTGCACGCGGCGCTGCAGGCCGAGCGCCCCGACTCGGTGATCCTGCCGCTCGCCGTCGCGTACGATCTCGTCCTCGAGGATCACATCCTTCCGCACCAGGCGAAGAAGGGGGGATCGCGGCCGTTCGCGCGCGAGGTCGCGGAGATGGTCCGCTACGCGGTCGGGTATCAGTCGCGCGCCTTCGTCACCTTCGGCAAGCCGATCCCCTTGGCCGGCTACGATCCGGAATCGCGCCGCGACGTCATGACGCTCGCGCAGGAGACGCGCGACGCGATCGGACGGCTCTACAAGGTGCTGCCAACCGCCGTCGTCGCGGCGGCGATGCGGCCATCCATCACGCGCCGCGAACTGGAATCGCGCTGCGACGGCCTCGTCGAGATCCTGACGCAGGGAGGCGCGAACATGGCGGTGCACAGCGGCCGCGAAGCCGTCGACCTCGGCGCGCCGGCGCTCTCGGATCGCAACATCATCCATCTGGAGCGCGGCGGCCGCTATCGCGTCCGCGAACGCACCGTGCTGCGCTACTACGCGCGAACGCTTCAGCACCTCCTGACCGCCCCCCGACGCGCCGGCCGCACGCACTGATGGTCGGGGCGGTTTCAAAGGTATTTTTTCACGCGCTCGCCGGCAGTCAGTCCCTCAAGCGGCTCGCGTCGCGATACGGGATGCGGAGCGGCAGCAGCTTCGCCCGCCGCTTCATCGCAGGCGAGACGGTCAACGAAGCACTCGCGGCCGCGCGTACGCTGCAGCAGAAGGGGCTCTCGGTGACGCTCGACTACCTGGGCGAGAGCGTCCGCACGATTGCGGAGGCAGACGCCGCGACGCGCGCATACCTCGTCGTCCTCGGCCAGCTCGCCGGAGCGGGCATCGATCACAACATCTCGCTCAAGCTCACGCAGCTCGGTCTCACGGTGGACCGTGCCACGTGCGTCGACAACCTGCGCCGCATTCTCGACGAGGCGTCCGCGCGGCAGTTCTTCGTCCGGATCGACATGGAGGATTCGGCCTACACGGCCGTCACGCTCGACGTGTTCGAGACGATCTGGCAGCAGGGCTACCGGAACGCCGGAGTCGTCCTGCAGTCGTACCTGCCGCGGAGCGAGGCGGACGCCGCACGGATGAACGCGCTTGGCGCACGTGTACGACTGGTGAAGGGCGCGTATCAGGAACCGCGCAGCGTCGCATATCAAAACAAGACAGATGTCGACGCCGCGTTCGTCCGAGTCATGCAGTCGCTGCTGATGGGTGGGAACTACCCAGCGATCGCGACGCACGATCCGGCCATGATCGACGCCACGCGCGCGTTTGCGCGGGAAAAAGGGATCCCGCCGGATCATTATGAGTTCCAGATGCTGTACGGCATCCGCCGCGATCTCCAAGCCGCGCTGACGCGGGACGGCTTCCACGTCCGCGTCTATGTTCCATTCGGTCGTGAATGGTTCCCGTACTTCATGAGGCGTCTTGGCGAGCGCCCTGCCAATGTCGGTTTCGTGATCCGCAGCGTGCTCCGCGAGCGGTAGTCGGTCCGGCGCCTGACTTTCTTCCTTTTTCGGCCTCCTGAGGCACGCGTTACCCACGCGAGCACCAAACTGACGTAGCGCGCTCTCCAAATTTCCGGGTATCGCACGGCCTGAACGCCGTGCGCGCGTGCTTCTTCCGTGGCACACCTCTTGATATGCCTGAGCCACAGGGACAGCAGCAAAAAGATCCGCGTCTTACGTTCCGGAGGGCAGAAAGGGTCCAGGCGTCATGGTTACCAATTATCCCCAGCAACTCACGGCGGCGGCGGAACTGACAGTGCACGCGGGCGCGGGGGTGATGCACCGCGCGCTCGGCTGGATGGGTCAGTTGCTCTGCGGATTGCGCGGTCACGATTCGGTGCTGCACTTCGAAGGCAACCGCGTGATGATGCGGTGCACGTCCTGCGGACACGACAGCCCGGGGTGGGAGATCAGCGGACGTGCGCCGCGCCGGCGCTACGAAGGCGACGCGCGCCGCCACAGCCTCACCAAAGAGCGTCTCGTCCTGCGGAAGACGGCCTGAAGCCGCGGGACGTGGGGCGGTCCTTTCAGGGCCGCCCTTTCACGCCCGCGTAGCCTCGCCGGAAGGCGGTTAGGGCCGCCATTTCGATTCCCCTCCAAACCATCCGCGCGCCAGCACGACGAGCGCGTCACGGCACGCGACGACGTCCGCAACGTTCACGTATTCCTCCGTGCTGTGCAGCCCCGCGCCGCCGGGCCCGAAGAGCACCGAGGCGATGCCCGCGTGGCCGAGGATCGCCGCGTCCGTCCAGAACGTCATGGCTGTGATTGGGGCTGCGGCGCCGCATGCATCGAATACCGCCGATGCGAGCGCGCGCGGCAGCGCGTGATCAGCGGGCACCCGATACGCCGGCCTGGAAAACAGGCGGCGACACGACGCGACAATCTCGGGATCCTCCGTGCGCAGCCGATCGACGATGCCCGCCATCTCAGCGTCGATGATTGCATCGTCCTCGCCTTCGACGCTTCTGCGCTCCAGCGCCAGCACACAGCGATCCGGATAGCTGCTCAACTCGCGCCCGCCCTCGATGAGCGAGGCGTGCAGCGACGCGGTTCCCATCAGCGCGTGCGGCGGACGCTGCTGCAGCTCCCGATCGAGCGCCTCGAGCGCCGTGAGCGCGCGGCCCATGCGGAGAATCGCGTCGCGCCCTTCGAGAGGACGGCTTCCGTGCGCGGCGCGGCCGTGCATCTCGATCTCGTACCAGGCGAACCCCTTGTGCGCGATGCCGATCTGGAGATCCGTCGGCTCGGTGACGACGGCCGAGTCGGCTCGCCAGCGGGAGACGAGCGCGTCCGCGCCGATGCTCGCGTACTCCTCGTCGATCACGGCGGCAACGATCAGGCGTCCTCTCTCGACACCCTCGGACGCGAGCACGCGCGCCGCGTCGATCATGGCGGCGATGCCGCCCTTCATGTCCTGCGCGCCGCGCGCGTAAAGGCGCCCATCGCGAAGAACGGGATCGAACGGAGCCGTCATGCCGTCGACTCCCACAGTGTCGAGATGACCACAGAGCATCAGGGATTGCCCGCGTGCACGCCCCTCGAGGACGCCGATCACGTTCGACCGGCCGTCGATGACGGGCTGAACCTCGACGTCCAGGCCGATCTTCGAGAGGTGCGCGGCAACCGCGTCAGCGATCTGCGCCTCGCCCGGCGCGCCCGGCACGAGCGACGGGTTCACCGAGTTGATCGCAACGAGGTCGCGCAGCAGCTCAATGGAAGGGTCCAACTCCCAGCTCCCAACTCCCAAAGCCTAACGCAGTTGGAGGTTGGAGGTTGGGAGCTGGAGGTTGGAGTTAGGATCCTCCCATGTTGAGCGGGCGTGTCGCGGCGATCACGGGTGCTTCGTCGGGAATCGGGCTGGCGTGCGCCACGCACCTCGCGCGCGAGGGGGTTGCCGTCGTCGTCGGCGCGCGCCGCGGCGAGCGGCGGGGGCCGGCGGCGGCCGGGAGCGAACGCGCCGGCGGACGCGCGCCCCCGGGCGAGAGGGGCGGCACGCGCGAAGCGGCCGTGCA
>JAICSD010000127.1 GCA_025937075.1 Vicinamibacteria bacterium
CTCCGCCGCGAGCAGCTTGCGGTTTTCAAGTCGATGAAGGGCGGGGTACAGCGTGCCCTGCGGCACTTTGACGACGTCGCGCGACATCTGGCGCAGCCGCTGCGCGATCGCGTAGCCGTGGAGCGTCCCGGCGGCGAGGACCTGCAGGACGAGCATGTCGAGGGTGCCTTGCGGGAGGTCGGATTTCGGCGCGGCCACTGATGCCTCCGGCTTCTACATATAACAAATCGCGAGGCAGTGGCAAGTTGGCCGGCGAAGCTGGAGCGGCGATTGCCCTGGGAACAATTCGGCGCTCGACCGTGATCCGCCGCTCTACAACTGACAAGGGGGCTCGGGATTGACGTCCGCTGGATTGCGGCTTTACAACTCGATTAGCGGCGGTCCGGGGGAGGCAATGAAGGCGTCCGGATGCCAGCGCGACGCGAACGACGACGCCATCTCGCGCTCGACGAGCGCCCACACGCTGCCGCCGAAGCCGGCGCCGAAGCTGCACGCGCCGATCGCTCCGAGCGTACGCGCGGAGCGAGCAAGCGCGACCGTCTCGGGCACCTGATTGCCCAGCAGATCCTCGGCGTCGCGCTGCGACTCCTCCGCGAGGTCCGCAAGCGCCGCGGCATCCGCGGCCGTGAACGCCTGGACCGCCGCCGGAATCCGCGCGTCCTCGCGCAGGAAGTGTTCGAGCCGGCGTTGGAGCGCATCCGGGGGCCAGCCGTTCACCCGCGAACCGCCAATCAGTGTCCTCAGACGCTCGACCGCGCCTTCTTGCGACACGAGCGCCTCCGCAAGAGAGCGTGCGGGTGCGGGTGCGGAGGCGCCGTTCCATAGCTCCAGCAGCCGCCGCGCGCCTTCGGACAACCGGTTGTACAAGCCTCGCGCGGCGCCCGTCTTCTCTGCGACCACGCCGCTCGGAGCAATCACGAACGTCCAGTCGGGTGGCAGCGGGGAAGTGCCCACGCGGCGCATGGGTGTGAACGCGAACGCGCTGAGGTGCCCCGACGTGCCGGTGAGCATCGCCGCATGGTCCTCGCTCCCGCCGTGCGTCCCGACGCCGCGGTCCCCGCCGAGCGTCCCGAAGCTCGACCCGTTTTCGATGCACGCGAGGTAGCCTGCGGCCTCGAGCGGCGACCGGATATTGCGCTGCCAGCGATCCGTACGTTCGATGAACCGGAGGCGCACGAGCACCGTCGCGATGGACACGACGAGCGCGCTGGAGCTGCTCATCCCGGCGGCGCGCGGCAGATCGCTGGCGAACACGATCTCCGCACCGCTCGTCGCGCCCGGGAAGTTCCGTGCGAGCCGCCGTGCCGCGGTCTGGACGTAGTTGACCCAGCCGGTGAGCGGTGCCTCGAGCGCGTCCGGCGTGAGCGTGACGCGCTCGTTCGACCTGGCGTCGGTCACCGCGATCGTGGCGTCGTTGCGGCGAACCGCGGCGACCGCAAAGCCACGCGGGAGCGCCGCGACGAGCGTCCGCCCGCCTGCGTAGTCCGTGTGCTTGCCGAAGACTTCGAGACGCCCCGGCACCCACCAGTGGCGCCACTGCCCGTCCGCCGGCACGCGCTCGAGCACCGACGCGAAGCACGAGGCCTTCGCGTGCTCTTCGGATGGATGCAGGCCTTGTACGACCAGCCGCGCCGCAGCCTCGACGCCCGTCATAGGTGCGGCACGATGCGCGAGAGCAGATCAGCGAGCGCCGCCGCGTCCGCTCGGCGGGACAGATCGAGTACCGCGCCGTTCGCCGGGACGGCACGGAACCGAACGCCCGCCGAGACCGCGAGGCCGACGGCCTGCGGCAGCTCGAACTCTCCGCGCTCGGATCGCGGCACGGAGCGGCAGGCGGAGAAGATCCGATTGTCGAAGCGCCAGCAGTTCATGCTGACGAGGGTCGATGTCTCCTGAAGGTGCGGCGGCGGCTTTTCCACGATGCGCGTCAGGTACCCGCGCACATCCACCTCGATGATCGCGAACGCGCGGATGCGATCGGCGGGGATGTTGCCCGACCGAATCAGATCGTCCCGGCCGAAGGCCGGCAGGCCCGGCTCGTGCAGATCGACGAGGGATTGCAGCGCCGCAGCGGGATACAGGTTGTCGCCGTTGAGCGTCAGGAAGGGATCGCCGTTCGCCCATCGCTCAGCGCACAGAACGGCGTGCGCCGTTCCGAGCGGCTGCTCCTGGACGACGAAGTTCAGGCGCAGCCTCGATGGACGTGCGTCGCGATCGTAGTAGCACCGGACGGCGTCGTGATCGGGCGCGACGACGAGCGCGACATCGGTGATGCCGGCGTCCGCGACGGAGCTGAGCACGTAATCGAGGAACGGCCGGCCGTTCACCGGCATCATCGCCTTGACGCCGGCGTCGGCCGCACGTTCCTGATCGGGCGTCAGCCGCGCGGCGGGATCGGCCGCGCGCATACGAGTACCAAGTCCTCGCGCGAGGATGAGGGCGCGGTGTACGGGCAAGACCTTACATGTGGACGATCGCCAGCGGCGGCGTCGTCTTCCACCGGCCCCGGGTGAAATCGGGGAAGTCCATGGGAGCCGATCGCTTCGCGACCGACTGCGTGCTGAGGCCGACGACGGAGCTGATCGCCGCGGCGTCGTAGACGTTCATGTCGGTCGGCAGGCCCTCGCGGAGACACTTGATCAGGCGGTAGTCCTCGATGTAATCCATGCCGCCGTGGCCGGCACCCTGCGCCTGCTGCGCGATCTCCTTCCACAGCGGATGGTCGAACTCGTCGAGGCATGCCGATGCCTGCTGCCACTCGTCTTCCTTGCCGCGTCCTTCGATGTACACGCGGTCCGGATAACCCTGGAAGAGCCCCTTCGTTCCCTGGACGAGGTGGATCCGGCTGTACGGACGCGGCAGATTCGTCGAGTTCTCGACGACGATCGTGCGGCCGTTGACCGTGTGAATGAGGCTGACGTTCATATCGCCGAGGACGTACTGTTCGCGCCGCTTCGGCGAATCCTCGGGAAGGTGCGCCTTCGCCCAGTCCTGCAGGCCGCGCGACGGGCCGCTCATCGAAACGATGTAGTCGAAGCGATCGCCGCGGTTGATGTCCATGCAGTTGGCGACGGGACCAAGGCCGTGCGTCGGATACAGATTGCCGTTCACTTTGGTCGCCCACGCGCGCCGCCACAGCCCTTCGCCCGTATCCGCGAACTTGATGCTGCGCAGATCGTGCAGGTACCCGCCTTCCGCGTGGAGGATCTCGCCGAACACGCCCTGGCGGACCATGTTGTAGACCATCATCTCCATGCGGTCGTAGTTGCAGTTCTCCATGAGAACGCAGTGCTTGCGGAACTTCTCCGCGCCCTCGACGATCGCCCAGCAATCGTCCACGTTCATGGCTGCAGGCACTTCCGTCGCCGCATGCTTTCCGTTCTTCATGGCGGCCAGCATGATTGGCACGTGCCATTCCCACGGCGTCGCGTTGTAGACGAGGTCGAGATCCTCGGTCTCGCACAGGCGCTCGAAGTCGCGCTCCCCGCGCGTGTACGCGGTCGGCGCCGGATGTCCCGCCGCGGTGATCGCCTTCCTCGCGACCTCCGTCCGCTCCGGGCGGATGTCGCACACCGCGGTGATGCGGCAGCCGGGAATCTTCAGGAGGTTGCGGACGTGGCTGAAGCCCTGGCCGCCGATGCCGACGTAACCGATGCGCACGGTTTCGATCGGCGGCGCCGCGAACGGCCCGGCCGAGGGCTGCTGCGCGGCCTGCGCTGTCAGGGTGTCGCCCTGGGTCCCAATCGCGCCGGCTGCGACGGCCGACCCGGTGAGCTTGAGGAAATCTCTTCTATCCATGATCGCGCTCATTCTACGTCCATTCGCTCGTCTCATCGCGGCTGCGTGACGACGAACGGCACGTTCAGTTTTGCCGCGGCATCGTTGA
The DNA here is from genome assembly GCA_025937075.1 of Vicinamibacteria bacterium. The sequence continues at coordinate 3,887 of JAICSD010000127.1, forward strand.
GGCGCGCGACGTCCTGACTGAGGAACGTGCGCGTTTCCGATTCGAGCGACGCCAGCTCCTGCTCCTCTTCCGCGAGCACCTGCGTCATGCCGGCGGTCGGAACGCCTTCCGCCTCGATCGCCCACGCCTGCAGCGGGCTGAGCCGCGAGTACAGCCGCGTGCCGCCGCGCATTGCGAGGATGTCGTAGACGACTTCCGCGGTCGGATTGTGGAGCTTGTCTTCGAGCGCGCCAGCCCGCTTCATCGCCTCATCCGACCGCGCGATGAGCTCCTTCACCGCCGGTTCGGACGTCCGCGACGACAGCGCCGCCGTGCGCGCCTTCAGTTGATCGCGTACTGAACGGATGTCGTTCACGAGGTCCGTCAGCTTCGAGATGTCGTCTCGCACGCGCAGTCCGAACGCCGCCTGCGCTTCGAGATCCTTCTGCGACAGATCGCCGCGAGGATCGGGGACGACGACGAGGGGAGCCGTGCGTGTGTGTCCCGCCGCCGTCAGCCGCACGGTGTACGTGCCGGGCGGCACGCGCGGGCCCTGCGCCGGATCGCCCGTGTCGATGCGGCCACCCTTGATCTTGTGCGCCCCCTCGTAGCGGAGATCCCACACCGCGCGCTGCACGCCCGCTCCCCGTGCGAGCGCCTCCTTCTTGAAGTCGTCGGGATCCTCGTTGTCGTCGCTGCCCATCGGTTCCTTCGGCGTGCTGATCAGACTTCGGACGAGGTGATTCTGCGCGTCGAGGATCTCGATCTTCACCTCGCCCTTGTCCTCGTCCTTCAACGAGTAGTAGATCGCCGCGCCGCGCGGCGGATTGGGAAATCCGCTGCGCGTGCCCCAGGCGGACGATCCGTAGCGCCACCGCACCGCATCCGCCGGGGTGAACAGATGCGCGGCGTCAGACGCAATCGTGTCCGAAAACTCGCGAACGGGCTGCAGGTCATCGAGTATCCAGATCGACCGTCCGTGGGTCGCGAGCACCAGGTCGTTGTCCTTGACGGCCAGGTCGTGTACGGCCACCGTCGGCAGATTCAGCTGCAGCGGCCGCCAGCTCTGGCCGTCATCGATCGAGAACATCACGCCACGCTCGGTTCCCAGGTACAGTTGGCCGCGCTTCACCGGATCCTCCCGGACCGCGTGCAGGTACACGTTCTGCGCGAGCGGCGCGTCGAGACGCTTCCACGACCGTCCGAGATCCGTCGTCTTGTACAAATAAGGATGCGCGTCGTCGAGCCGGTGCGCGTCGACGACGACGTATGCCGTGTTCGCGTCGAACGGCGACGGTTCGATCATGCTGACGGTGCCCCACTCGGGAAATCCGGGCATCGCGGATGTCACGTTGTTCCAGTTCTTCCCGTCATCGGCCGTCACGTGCACGAGCCCGTCGTCGCTGCCGGCCCAGATGAGCCCCTTCTGCCTGGGTGACTCGGCAATGGCAAAGACGGTGCAGTACGTCTCGACGCCCGTGTTGTCGCCCGTAATCGGGCCGCCGGTCCACTTCTGCTTCGACTTGTCATTGCGCGTGAGGTCGGGACTGATGACTTCCCAAGACTGACCGCCGTCGCGGGTGCGGAAGATCACCTGCGCGCCGTGGTACACGACCTTCGGATCGTGCGGCGACCCGCTGATCGGAGCGGTCCACTGGAAGCGGTACTTCATGTCCTCGCCGCCGTGGCCGGACGGATTCTCCGGCCATGCGCTGACGTTGCGCGATTCCCTCGTGCGATTGTCGTAGCGCGTGAGGATCCCTAGATACTCGCCGGCGTAGACGATGTTCGGATCGCTGGGGTCGGAATAGACGTGCCCCGCTTCACCGCCGCCGACGTCGTGCCAGTCGGTCAAAGGGATGCTGCCGGTGAGGCTGTCGCTCGGGCCCTGCGCGGTGCCGAGATCCTGCATCGCACCCGCGACCCAGTAGGGACGCCGGGTGTCCACGGACACGTGGTAGAACTGCGAGATCGGAAGCGGCGGCGTGTCCCATGTCGCGCCGCCGTTGAGGCTGATGTGAACGCCGCCGTCGTTCGACGCGATCATCCGCTTCGGATTTTCCGGGTCGATCCAGAGATCGTGGTTGTCACCATGCGGCAGGGCCTTCACGTACTGGAGGGTCTTGCCGCCGTCGATGCTGTGCAGCATCGGGACCTGGGGAAACCAGACGTCCTCCTGGTTGACGGGATTCACCGTGATCGTCGAGTAGTACCACGCGCGCTGCCGGAGCGCATGCGAGGCGTTGATCAGCTCCCAGTTCTCGCCGCCATCATCGGATCGATAGAGCCCGCCCTTTTCCGCTTCGATGAGCGCATAAACACGCTGCCCGTTCGACGAAGCCACCGCGAGGCCAATCTTTCCCCAGATGCCATCGGGGAGGCCGTGGCCGGTGATCTGCGTCCAGTTGTCGCCGCCGTCGCGCGACACGTAGAGGGCGCTGCCGGGCCCGCCGCTCTGCAGGTCCCACGGATAGCGGCGCGCCTGCCAGAAACCCGCGAACAACGTAGACGGCGCCGAGGGATCCATCGCGATGTCCGACGCGCCGGTGTTGGCGTCCTTCTTCAGCACCTGCTGCCAGGTCTTGCCGCCGTCCGTGGTGCGATAAATGCCGCGCTCCGGATTCGCGCCGAACGCGTGCCCGAGCACCGACGCGTACGCGATGTTCGGGTTCCTGGGGTGCACGACCATCGTGCCGATCTGCCCGTCCTGCTCCCACACGTGCGTCCACGTCTTGCCGCCGTCCGACGACTTGTAGATGCCGTTGCCGCCGCCTACGTTGCCGCGGATGTTCGCCTCGCCCGATCCGACATAAATGATGTTGGGCGCGCTCGGCGCTATCGCGATGGATCCGATCGACGACACCGGCTGCTCATCGAAGATCGACTTCCAGGTCGTCCCGCCGTCGGCCGACATCCACACGCCGCCCGATGCCGTTGCGGCGTAGTAGAGGAGCGGGTTGCCGGGCACGCCCGCGGCGCGCGACACGCGTCCGCCGGCAGCGGGCCCGATGTTGCGATATTTGAGCGCCTTGAATTCCTTGGGACTCTCCGGGCGCGCGGGTTTGCCGCCGTCCTGCGCATGGAGGGTGACGACGAGACATGCGGCAGCCGCCGCGACGAAAGGGACACGCATTGACCGCATGCGCAAAATAGTAACGCAAGCGGTCGCGACGGTCGTCAATGCCGGGGGATCGCTTCGCTGGTCGTCAATGCCGGGGGATCGCTTCGCTGGTGGTCAATGCCGGGGGATCGCTTCGCTGGTCGTCAATGCCGGGTACTGACACTGTCAATGGCGGTTCTCACCGCGGGTCGGTTCGAACAATCGCAGAATTTGCGATCGGTTATCGAGGCGGAGACTGCAAAATATGCGTACTCACCACGCTGCGGTCGCGTTTTGTTTGATATTTGCATCGGCACCCAAGGTGCAATGACCTTGCGGCATGACGACTCCTTACGACATCCAAGATCGTTCCTTCTTGTTCGCGTGTCGCATTGTCGATTTCTGCAAACCGCTTTTCGGCCCGCCCACGGTTCTGCGGGAGCTCTCCCGGCAGCTGATTCGAGCGGGGACGTCGATTGGGCGAATCTGGAGGAAGGCGGAGGCGGGTCAGACGAAACCAGACTTCCGGACGAAGGTTTCGATATCTCGCAAAGACGCGCGGGAGGCGCGATACTGGCTGCGATTGATTGGTCATGCCGAGCCGCGACTGAGGAGCGAGACGGCGTCGCTCATCGACGAGGCGCGCCAGATTATCCAGATTCTGACGGCTATCAAGAGAAATGCCGAGCGGAACGACCGGCGCGGCTAATGCGAATACATGCTTTCGGCATTCGGCATTGACACGCGACTCATACCCGGCATTGACAAGCGACAGCACCCGGCATTGATGCGCGTCAGTACCCGGCATTGACAAGCGAGCACCCGGCATTGACAGAGCGCCTCACTCGGTGCGTAGGGCAACCACTGGGTCGACCTTCAGCGCCCGGCGTGACGGAACATACGTCGCAGCGAACGCGACGGCGAGCATTACGAGCGCGACGGCCGCCAACGTGGCCGGATCGCTCGTGCCGACGCCAAAGAGGAATGCCGAGAGCGCGCGCCCCACGATGAGGGCGCCAACGAGTCCGGCGACAATGCCAGCCGCTGTGAGCAGCAGCCCTTCGCGGATGACGGGGCCGAGCACCTGCCGGCGCCCGGCGCCCAGCGCGATGCGGATGCCGAACTCGCGCGTCCGCTGCGCGACGGTGTAGCTGATCAGCCCGTACACGCCCACGGCGGCGAGAATCAGCGCGAGCCCTGCGAAGAGGCCGATGAGCGTGGCCCTGAAGCGCGGCTCGTCGACGTTGCGGTCGATCTCGGATTGCAGCGAGTTGATGTCGCCGAACGAGAGATCGTTGTCGATCGCGCCGAGCTGTGCCTTCAGCAGACCGGCCACCGCGGACTGCGGCAGCGAGCTTCTGATCGCGACGCTCGTGAACGGCAGCGCGAACTGCTCGTACGGCAGATAGAGGAGTGGCGGCGGTTGCTGGTTGAGGCCGAGTTGCCGGGCGTCGCCCACGACGCCCACGATCATGGACCACGGCTCGTCGGACTTGTCGTCGAACCGCAGGCGCTTTCCGACCGGATTCTCGCCTGGCCAGTATTGCCTCGCTAACACCGCGCTGACGATCGCGACAGGGGGCGCCGTCTCCAGGTCGCGATCCGTGAACGTGCGGCCGGACAGGAGCGGAATCCCCATCGCTGCGAAGTAGCCCCCTGAGACGGTGCCAAGATGCGCGAACGGCCGGTCGCTTCGCGATGCTGACGGACGTCCTTCGATGTAGAACGATCCGCTGGCGCTGTCGCCATGGAACGGCCCGGGGAACCCCACGCCGGCGGCTTCCAACTCGGGCCGCTGCCGCAGTCCCTCGATGATCCGCCGGTACACGCGCGTCTGATCTGCGCCTTTCGGGTAGCGGCTCTGGGGCACCATCAGGTCGGCAATGACGACGTGCTCCGGTCTGAAGCCGGAGTCGACGCGCTGCAGCCGGAGGAAGCTGTTCGCCAGCAGCCCGGCACCCGCGAGCAGCACCAACGTCAGCGCGATTTCGCTGACGACGAGCGCGGCCCGTCCGCGCGCGCGCCGGCTGCCGCGCTCGCCGGCTTCCTTCATCACGTGGCCGGTGTCTGTTCGTGATGCCTGCAGCGCCGGAAGAATGCCGAAGAGGAGTCCGGTGACGAGCGACGCGAGCAGCGTCACCATCATGACGGTCACATCGAGGCTGATGGCATCCATTCTCGGCAGCCCGCGCGGGACGAGGCGGAGCAGGATGCTGATCAGCCAGGAGCTGAGGAGCAGGCCGAGCATGCCGCCCGCGAGTCCGAGCACGAGGCTTTCGGTGAGGAGCTGCCGAATCAGGTGGCCGCGACCGGCTCCCAGCGCTGAGCGAATGGCGAGCTCACGCCGGCGTCCGGTGGCGCGCGCGATCAGCAGGCTGGAGACGTTGGCGCACGCGATGAGCAGCACGAGCCCGACGGCGGATTGAATGAGCAGCAGCGCGTCCCGCACGCTGCCGACGAGATCCTCGCGGATGGGCGTCAGGCGCAGGTTCCGGCCGCCGCTCGTTGCCGCGTGCTCCTGCTGGATTGCCGCGGAGACGAGGTGCAGGTCCTCTTCCGCCGCCGATAAGCTCACGCCTGGCTTCAACCGCGCGACCGCCTGAAAGTACTGAACGTCGCGGTTGGTCAGCGGATCCTTCACGTCGATCGGCGAAGGGGGAACGGACAGGGGCGAACGCAGCCACAGCGCGGCATGCTCCGGCCACGCGAATCCCTTCGGCATCACGGCGATGACCGTGTACGGCTCGCCGTTGACGCGGACGCGCTGGCCTATGCCGGCGGGATCGTTTGCGAAGAGCTGCTGCCAGGCCTCGAACCCGAGCACGGCGACCCGTTCGGCTGGCGCGTCGTTGCCGGTGAACGTGCGCCCCAGGGCCGCGCGCGTGCCCACGACGTCGAAGAACGACGGCGTCACCCACGCGCCCTGCAGTTGCGCGGGGTTGCCCGCGGCCGCCGCCGCGAAGATGTCCTCTCGAAACCCGGCCAGCGCCGCGAGCGTCCGGTTGTTGCGCAGGAGATCCATGAAGTCCCCCGCGGAATGATTGCTGTCCTTGCCGTCGCGCGAGACCGTGGCAACCCTCACCACGCGCGCCTCGTCCGGAAAGGGCAGCGGCCTCAGAAGGACGCCGTTCACCACGCTGAA
>JAICSD010000259.1 GCA_025937075.1 Vicinamibacteria bacterium
ACGTCGGCGACATGGATTCGTACTATCTCAACGACGCCGTCGAGAACCTCAACGACTTCCTGAGCAAGGCGGACAATCCGAAGTGGACGGGCGAGATCGTGTTCCAGCGCCGCGCGCCGCACTGCTGGGGCCCGCGCGGCCCGGAGCTGCTGCAGAAAATGACCGCGCAGGTCGACAAGTACGCGCCGGGCGGCGCAGATCTCAAATCGTGGAAGTACTGACGCTGCGCCGGATCACAGGAGTTCAGGAGATCAGGAGAAAAATCACAGGAGATCAGGAGGCCAGGAGGCAAGTCACAGGAGACCAGGAGTTCAGGAGGCGGTACCTCATTTGAGTACCAAAATTCTCCTGATCTCCTGATCTCCTGTTAATTCTCCTGATCTCCTGATCTCCTGTTCACCGGTTTAGAACAGGACCTTCAATCCGAACTGCGCCTGACGCGCGTCGCGCGTGCGCGTCGCCTGGCCGAAGTTGCCGGCCGTCGAGTACGAGGTGATCTTCGTCTGCGTGGGGTCGAGCGTCACGTCCGAGAGCCCCATCGTGTTCACCAGGCCTCCTCCCGTAATGCCCAGGAAGTTCGTGTTGTTGAACACGTTGAAGATCTCGAATCGCAGCTGCACCTGAGCCTTCGACGACGCGCGCAGCGTCTTGTAGAACGCCAGATCGGTCTGGAACAGTCCGGGTCCGCGGCACGCACCGCGCTTCTCGTTGCCGATGGTCCCGAGCTGGAAATCCGTCAGCGTGAACGCTGCAGGATTCAGGATTTGCTCTGGCGTCGAGCTGTCGCTCGCCTGGCACGAGACGCCAGGCACCATGTTCGGACGGTTGTTGTCCGGAAAGCCGGTGCCGGACGGACCGCCGTTCAAGCCGCTGCCCAACCCGCCAGTGTAAACCGTCAAGGCCTGCCCGGATGCCGCCTGGAGGATCGTACCGATCTCCCAGCCGCCGAGGATCGCCGCTTTCGGTCCGTGATCGCCTTCCAACGTCGGCAGCGCGAGCACGAGCGCCGCGTTGAAGACGTGACGTCGATCCGTGTTCGCGAGCCCGTCGTCCAGCGCACGATTGGAGAGATCGATGCTCGAGTCGTCCGCGGAAAGGCCGCCGGAGCTGTCCAGCGGCACGTTGGCTCGCGTGCGCGACAGCGTGTAGGACGCCTGCACCTGCGAGGCACCCCATCGGCTGATCACCTGCGTCTGGAGCGAGTGGTACATCGAGTGCCCCTCGTGTTCCCAGAACGTGATGCGGCGGTCACCGAAGACGCCGTAGGGACGAAGCGCGCCGTTTGCCGGCGTCGTGATGACGTACTCACGCCGATCCGGAATGCCGTTGTTGTTGCTGTCGCCTGGGCCGATCTGATTGGCGTCGACAATGCTCAGCAAGTCGACGCCTTTGTTGCCGACGTACCCAACGTCCCAGGTCGTGTTCTTGAAGATCTCGCGTTGATACGAGACGTTCCACTGCCAGTTGTTCGGCGTCTTGCTCGATTGCTCGCGCCCCGATCCGGGTGCGCCGAGCGTCGTCGCGAAGCAACCGTCGCACGGCTCGACGCTCGAATCGAGCTTCCGAATACCGTTGATGTTCTGAACGAATGGCGGATTGGCGCCGATGTTCAAGCCTGGACTCAACCGCTCACGCAGGAAGAACTGGCCGAGTCCTGCGCGCAGCGCCTGCTTCCCATCACCGTTGATGTCCCAGGCGACACCGAGCCGCGGCGCGAAGTTGTTGTAGTCCTGCGGAAAGAGTGATCGGTTCGGACCCATTGTTCCGCCCTGCAATCCTGCTTGTGAACACCAGGAGGTGCCGGGCGGCTGCAGCAGGCCGTTGCATGGATCACTGCCAAGCGCTGGATCGAACGCGGCAGGATCGAAGCTCATGACCTTGTTGTCCGCCGCGTAGGGGTTGTAGAAGACCGAATACCGCACGCCGTAATCCACGGTCAGGCGTGCGGTCGGCTTCCACGAGTCGGACGCGTAGAGCTCCATGTCCTTCCAGCGCTGCGGCACCTGCCGCTGCGCGGAGAACTCGGAGAATCCCCACGTCATATCCTTCAGCAGGAAATCTGCAAGGACGTTCCCCGTTGTCGTCCCCCAGCCGTTCAATCCCGCGGCGCCCCAGAACGCGGAGTTCTCGTACGAGCCGTAGCCCCCGACGTCCTCGTTCTTCTTGTTCGTGCTGAACAGTCCGCCGACCTTCAGCATGTGCTTGCCGAAGACGAGCGAGTAGTCGTCCTTGAAGACGTACAGATCCTGGTTGTTGTGGAACGGCGCCTCGTTCCAGAGCGTGTCGTATCCCGCGCCGCCCCAGAACACCGGGTGCCCTTCGTTCCCGGCGTACTCGTGTGCGCTCGTCGGGAAGATGCCAGGGATCAGCGAATTGATCTTCGCGTTCAGATCCGGCTCGGTGCCGCCGCGCGTGACGGTGATCTTGTTCGCCGAGTACGAGAACTGCAGCGTGTTCACCGCGTGCGACCCGATCGTCTGGTTCAGCGATGCTACGAACGAGCGTCCGGGTTGATCCCAATTCGAATCGACGGCCGGGAACGGATCATCTCCCCACAGGTTCGCCTGACTGCTCGGCGCGTTGTTCGTCCAGGCGTCCTGCGTGTACCGCACCATGACGCGCGAGGCGTTCGAGACCGAGTAATCGAGCCGGACGTTTTCCTGGCGCCAGTTGATGGGCGTATTCAGCGACGTCACCCAGTTGTTGCAACTTCCTCCCGATGGCGTCGTGTTCGGCAGCGGATACAGGCTCAGAAACGTCTGGCCGGCAAGGCTCAGGCGATTTGCCGGAATCTGATTGCCGGGGAACGGCTCGCCAGTGTCGGGATCGATTGGCGTTGGAGGCGAGCAGTCCGGAATCGACGTATTGAAATTGCCGGCCCGCTCGGCCGCGGTCGGCACGAACCGGCTGCGCACGGTTCCGCGCGTTTCACGGTTCCATTCCTGCGATGCGAAGAACTGAAGCCGGTTCTTGATAATCGGACCGCCAAGCGTCCATCCATAGTCGTTGCGGCGCAGCTCGTCTTTCGGCTGATCCGCCTGCTTCAGGAAGTAGTTCTTCGCGTCGAAGGCATCGTTGCGGCCGAACCAGAAGCCGCTGCCGCTGAACTTGTTCGTTCCGCCGCGCGTGACGATGTTCACCTGCGCGCCGCCGGCCTGCCCGAACTCCGCGCCGTAGCTGTTGCGGAGGATCTTGAACTCCTCGATCGCATCGACCGAGGGATACACGAGAATCGTGCGGTTCGATCCGACGTCGTTGTTGTTCGCGCCGTCGACGGTCCACATATTGGCCGTGACCGCGCTGCCGCTGACCGACAGGTCGGAGCCACCGAGCAGCCCCTTGTCCTTGACGTTGAGGAAATCCGGCGCGCTCACGCCCGGCATCAGCGTCGCGAGCTGCAGGAAGTTGCGGCCATTGAGCGGCAGCTCACGCACCTGCGTGCCGGTGATCACCCCGGAGACGTCGCCGCCCACGGTCTTGACGGGCGTGGACTCCGCCTTCACGCTGACGCTCTCGGTGAGCGCACCCGCTGACAGTTCGAAATCGAGCTTGCGATCCTCTGCGACGTTCAGGACGATGTCGGTGCGCGAAGCGGTCTTGAAGCCCTGGAGCTCGACCGTAATGTTGTAGCGGCCTACCGGAAGGTCGCTGACGGAGTACAGCCCCTGCCCGTTCGTCACCGTCGTGCGGGTGAGGCCGGTATCCTGATTCGTAACCGTCACCGTGGCGCCTGGAACCACGGCTTTCGTGGGATCGGTGACGGTGCCGAGGGCGCTGGCGGTCGTGCGCTGCGCCACCGCGGGCAGCGCGATCGCCAGGAAGGTCACAACAAAGAACGCTGACACCAGACACTTGCGCATCGGACGCTCTTCCTCCTAGCGGGAGGTTAGTTAACCCAGTTTAGAAAGATTATGTGGGTAGATTCTTCTTTGTCAAGGAGTTTCAAAAAGTGGTGCCTGACAGGCTTCACCGGTCTAATCGCCGCCGCCGCGGGATGCGCAGCCGGGTGCGCGAAATCGACACAAACTCGCGAGCCGGCGCGGCCGACGCACATCCTTTTGATCACGGTCGATACGCTGCGCGCTGACGCGCTCGGCGCCTACGGCCACCGCGACGCAGCCACGCCACGGCTCGATCGCCTTGCCTCGGCCGGCGTGCGCTTCGACCGCGCCCACGCCCACAACGTCGTCACGCTCCCCTCGCACGCGAACATCCTGTCGGGGCGCTATCCGATCGATCACGGCGTCCGCGACAACGCGGGGTTCCGTTTCCCGGCGTCGATGGAGACGGCCGCGACCATTCTCAAAGCGCGCGGGTACCACACCGGCGCGTTCGTCAGCGCGTTCCCGTTGGACAGCCGGTTCGGACTCGCCCGCGGGTTCGACGAGTACGACGACCGCTTCGTGGACGCGACGCCGCGTCCGGCGTTTCTCGAACAGGAGCGGAAGGGAACTGAGACCGTCGCGCGCGCGCTGAAATGGCGTCAGGCGCAAGGGTCAGAGCCCACGTTCTGCTGGGTGCACGTCTACGAGCCGCATTTTCCTTACCGCGCGCCGGAACCGTTCGCGTCGCAGTTCAGGAACGATCCGTATCAGGGCGAGGTGGCGGCGGTCGATGCGGAGCTCGCGCCGCTGCTCGATCCCATCCTGGACGGCGGCGCCGATGCGCGCACGCTCGTCATCGTCACAGCGGATCACGGTGAATCGCTGGGCGAGCACGGCGAGGCGACGCACGGGGTTTTTGCGTACGAGTCGACGCTCCGCGTGCCGCTCATCGTCTACGCGCCCCAACTCTTCGGACCGCGCGTCGTGTCCTCGCCGGCGCGGCACGTCGATATCCTGCCGACGATCCTCGATGCGGTGGGCATGGCCATCCCCAAGGACCTGCGCGGACGAAGCCTGCTGCCTGCGGCGCTCGGGAAGGCGGATGGCCGGCAGGAGGATTCGTATTTCGAGGCGTTGTCGGGCAGCTTGAACCGCGGATGGGCGCCGCTCACGGGCGTGATCCGCCGGACGATGAAGTACATCGATCTGCCGATTCCCGAGCTGTACGACGAGTCATCGGATCCAGGGGACGCTCACAACGTGATCGAGGCCCGGCCGGAACAGCGCGAGGCGTTGCGGGCCGCACTGGTGGGCTTCCAGCGCAGCGAACCCTCTACGTCCATTGAGGAGAGCCCTGACACACGCGACCGGCTGCGCAGCCTGGGCTACGTGAGCGGCGGCGGTAAAGTGAAAACGAGCTTCACCGCTGCGGACGACCCGAAGAACCTGATCGCGCTCGACACGGCGCTCCAGGAGATTCTGGGCAAGTACATGAACGGCGACTTGCAGGGTGCGCTGGCCGGCGCGCGCGACTTCGCGCGCGCGCACCCGCAGATGCCGCTCGCATTTCTGGAGCTTGGGCATCTCGAGCGTGAGAGCGGCCACCTGGAACCTGCGATCGGCGCGATGCGGACCGCGCTGAAGCTGCGTCCGGAGAGCGCGGAGACCGCGGCGCTCCTGGGCGCGTACCTGACGCAGGCGAACCGGTCGCAAGAGGCCGTCGCAGTGCTGCAGCCGTTTGCGGCGCGGAACGAGCCAGCGCTCGAGGTGCTGGTCACGCTCGCGATCGCGCAGGCGCGCAGCGGACTGCCCGACCAGGCGCTGGCCACGCTCGAACGCGCGCGTCGGCAGGCGCCGAACCACGCGATGCTGCTGGTCGATGTCGGCACGGTCAACATGATGGCGGGCCGAAGCGATGACGCGCGGCGCGCGTTCGAGGAAGCAATCGCGCAGCAGCCCGGCACCGCTCGCGCGCACAGCTCCCTGGCGGCGCTCGATGCCGAGGGCGGCCGCAGCGACGCGGCGCTCTCCGAATGGCGCAAGGCGATCGCGATCGACCCGGCCGAGTACGGACCGCTCTTCGCCACGGGCGTGTCACTGGCGCGCGCGGGACGGACCGCCGACGCACGCGCGCATCTCGACCTCTTCACTTCGTCGGCGCCCGCAGATCGATACGGCCCGCAGATCGCTCAGGCGCGCGCGTGGCTGTCGCGTCAGCGCTGAGGGTACAATTTCTGCGACGCCACGAAATGACGCCTGCCTGCCATCGCCGTCGGTTGATCGAGACGCTCGCCGCCGTGTGCGTTGCCGCGTCTTTCAGAGTACCAGTCGCCGCACAGTCGAAGCAGCAGGATCCTGTGGCTGCGCTGCAGGCGAAGGTGGCCGCCGCCGAACGCGCGTTGCAGGAAAACGAGCGACAGATTGCGGAGAGCCGGTATCGCGACGCGCTGTTCGACGGCTGGATGATTACCGCGGCGCTGGCGGTCGGCGAAGGACGCCTCGCCGATGCACGCGGCGCGTTCGATCGCGCCTCGCAGGCGGTCGTCGACAACCGTGACGCGCTGCAATCGCTCGCCATCGTGGACCTGCAGTTGCGCGATCCGGCGAGCGCGATCGGCATTCTCACGCGTCTGGTCTCCGCGCATCCGAAGGAACAGGCGCTCCGGCGGCTGCTGGCCCAGGGGCTCGTCATGAACCGCCAGCCAGCCGAGGCCGTGCAGGCGCTGGAAGAGGCG
>JAICSD010000073.1 GCA_025937075.1 Vicinamibacteria bacterium
CGGTCGACGAGCGGCTCGAGCAGCGAGGCGTCCGCGCGCCCGCGCGCATGCGCCCATCGCGACGCACCGCCCGTGAGCGTGAGGACGATCTGCAGCCGTCCGCTCCGCTCCAGCGAGCGCAGCTCCGTCAGATACGCGAACTCCTCTCTCGTTCGCGCCGAGTAGACCAGCCGGAGCGTTCCCGATACGCGCGCGTCGACCGCATGGCGGATCATCGATCGCAGCGGGGCGATACCGGTGCCTCCGGCGACGAAGAGGTAGCGGCGTTCGCGCGCCCGGTCGGGAAACACGAACGATCCGGCTGGGCCGCGTAACGCGATCCGCGCGCCGGCTCTGAGCGACGCGACGCGCGCGCCAAAGCGCGACGAGCCGTCCACCTTCACCAGGAACTCGACCCAGCCGAAACGAGTCGTCTCTTCGGGGGATGATGCGATGGAGTACGGCGTGAGCTCTCCGTCGGGTTCCGCCGCCAGCCATGCCGCCTGCCCCGCGCGATAGATGAACCCGGGACCTGCGCCAATGCGCAGGAGGCGCGTGGTCGGCGTCGCGCGGCGGTTCGACAGCAGCGTCAGATGACGAACCGGTTCGGCGAAGGGATCCACTCAGGGCGCGATGTGCAGCTTCGACCTGACGTCGCGGACGCCTTCGACCTTGCGCGCCGTCTGAATCGCCTGCTGCTCTTCTTCAGCCGATTTGACGGTTCCCGACAACGTCACAACGCCCTGCGCCGTCTCGACGTCGATGTGCGGCGCCGATACGTTCGGCGCATTGAGGAGCGCCGTTTTCACTCTGGTGGAAATCGTGGCGTCGTCGATCGATTCGCGGATCGCCGATCCACCGCAGGCGGCGACGATCGGCGCGAGAAGCGCGACGAACAAGAGCGCCGGGAGGGTTCGCTTCGTCATCGTCCCGGTTCATCACATTCCGATCGCATGGTATCCGGCGTCGACCATGAGGATCTCCGCCGTCACCGCGCGGCCGGCGTCGCTCAGCAGGAACATGGCGGCGGCGGCGACCTCGGACGTGTCGACCGTGCGACGGAGCGGAGCGCGATCGCGATACACCTGAAGGATCGAGGAGAACCCTGAGATGCCCCTCGCCGCGAGCGTCTGGATTGGCCCGGCGGAAATCGCGTTCACGCGGATGTTCTTTGCCCCGAGATCGGCCGCGAGGTAACGCACGCTCGATTCGAGCGCCGCTTTGGCCACGCCCATGACGTTGTAGTTGAGGAACACGCGCTCGCTGCCCAGGTATGTCAGCGTCAGGATGCTGCCGCCGCCGCGGCGCTCCATGAGCGGCAGCGCGCCGCGCGCGAGCGCGATGAGCGAGTATGCGCTGATATCCAGCGCGGTCTTGAATCCATCGCGGCTGGTCTGCACGAACGGGTTCGACAGATCGTCGCGTTCGGCGAACGCCGCGCCATGGACGAGGAAATCGAGGCCGCCGAACGCGCGATCGATCTCCTCGAACACGCGCGCGATCTGCCGATCGTCAGTCACGTCGCATGGCGATAAGAGCGGGTCGGCGAGCGAGGACGCAAGCTCGCGGACGTTCTCCTCGAGCCGCTCTCCTTGATAGGTGAGGGCGACGCGCGCGCCGGCAGCGGCAGCCGCCTGCGCGATCGCCCAGGCAATCGAGCGCTTGTTGGCCACGCCGACGATCAGTCCGTGCTTTCCCGTCAACTCCATCCGGCTAGTTTACAAGGTTGAAAAACGAGACGGATGGAATCTGACGTGGGGCGGTCCTTTGAGGGCCGCCTAGCGGGATCGCTTCTTTGGACCGCGATTGAAGCCGCCGGAGGCGCCGCGCCCCTGACCGCCGCGGCCCTGTGGTCCGCGGCCGAATCTCCCGGGGTTGCCGGGCCGGCCGCCGTTCATGCCCTGCCCGCGCCCACCCTTCACGGCAAAGCCGCCGCGGAAGTTGCCGTTTCCGCGTCCGCCGTTCTGCCGGATCGTGAATTCCGGCACCGGGCGCTCCGTTTTCATCCCTTCGGGACGAGGCAGCGTCGCGCGAATGAGGGGCCGGTGCACCGGACCTTCCTCGAGCGTCGAATCCGGCTCCTCTGCCGGCGTCTGATCCTCTGGCTGAACGATGGGTTCGGGTTCGGTGTGATGTTCGGGTGTCTCGTCAGCCACACGTTCCTCGTCCGAGGGCCGCGCAATCGCAGGCGCCGAGGGTGCCGCGACGGCGGCATCGGCCTTTCGCCGCCGCGGAGCCTTGCCGCCCTTGTAGGCGTGCTCCGCTTCACAGGTGCTGCAACGCGTCTGGCGGATCTCGTCGTCGATCATCGCGACGATCACGTGGTTGGTCACGCGTCGTTCGCGCGGACAGTAGTCGTCCAATATGTCACCGAGACGCAGCGGGCGCTGCTCCATTCATTCCCCCGAATGTATTCCTGAAAATGGGCTGGGAAAGACGGCTATTGAGGTCCTCCCAGTCTATCAGAGCGGCCTCGGCAAGCGCAACCATAGCGCCTGCAAATGGTCCTAAATACGTGTCTTGTGGCGCTCGGCCTTCATCCGGTCGATCCACGCGAGCGCGGCGTCCAGCGGACGGTCGCGCCCGGCGAGCAGATCGTCGCGCGAGACGGGCGTCTGCTCGTCGGGGATGACACCGCGGCCTTCCAGCCGCAGCCCCGTTCCTGTCACGAAATCTCCCCACGCGTGAATGAAGACGTCGCCGTTCGGCAGCCTGTCGAACAGCGCGGGAAGCGCCTGCCCCATCGACGGTTCACCGAACACGCGGACCCGTCCGAGCGACTGGAGACCTCCGGTGAAGCATTCCGACGCGCTGCCCGTCAGCCCGTCGATCAGAATCGCAACGGGCCCGGCGTACGGATCGACGCGCTCGCCGCGTCCGTTGACCAGACGCGGTATCGAGACGAACTTCAGTTCCGAATCGCGCGTCCTCATGACGCCCAGCGTGAGGCGCTCCGGAAGGAAGTAGCCGGAGATCCCCATGATCATCGCGGCGAGTCCCCCGGGGTTGCCGCGGAGATCGATGACGATGCCGTCGGCGGCGTGGAAGCGATCCATCGCCTGCTGAAACGGCGCGTTGATCGGCGTCATCCAGACGTTGAACCCGATCACGCCCACTTCAGTGCCGGCCGGCGTCCGCGCGAGCGAGGATTTCGTTCGCACGTACATCGTCGGCAGGCTGCCGACCGTCACGGCGTCGCCGGGTTCGGCGCGCCTCGCAATCGATTTCGTCACGGGCGTGTTGGAGCCGTCGAGGAACGTAATCGCGACGCGTGAACCCGGGGAGCCTCTCAGCCTGGTCAGCGCGGCGCGCCAGACATCGAGCTGCGTGAGACGCTCGGGCGTGTTCGCCGGGATAGCCTTCACGAGCGGCGATACCGCTGCGTCGCCGACGCTCTGCACGATCCAACCGGGACGAACGCCGACGGCTTCCGCAGGTCCGTCCCGCTCCACGCTGGTGACGACGAGCTGCCTGCCGATCAGTCGGACGTCGAATCCTGGCTCGCCCGTGAGATCGGCGCGGTCGCCGGGCGCATCGGGCGATGCGGGAATGACTGCGAAGTGAGAGAGTCCGAGCCGGCCGAGCAGATCACCGAGGACAGCACGAAGCTCTCCGGGCGTCTTGGCGGCGATAGCCTTCGGGCGGAGCTCAGTGCGCGCACGGTCCCATTCGGTTGCGTCGAACTTCGGATCGAAGTTGTTCGTACGAACGATGTTCCAGACGGCGTCGAAGGTTTCGGCTGCCGCGGGCGCCTGCGCGCGCAGTGCGGCTGGCGCGCTCGCAGCGGCGAGCGCCCCGGCCAGCAGGGCGGCCGCGGCACGCCGCGCGATCACTTGATTAACGCCTTGATGGGCGGAGGCAGTTCGAAGACGGACGCCGAGACGGTGTCGTATTCGATCGACGAGAGCGTCAGCTTCTGCTCGACACCCATCATCTTCTGCACGAGCGTCGTCGCCTGCAGGAGATTGCCGAACTTGCGATAGTCGCTCTCGACGCTCGTGGTCGTGACGGTTCCCATCGGCGACTCGCGCGTGTTGATGCTGCCCGCGCGAAGGCCGCTCTCGACGTCGTAGAACTCGAAGTCCTCGTTGCCGTCCTTGCGCACGAGGCTGAGCTTGTAACACGGGTGTCCCTCGAAGGCGGTCTTCTCGAGCGTCTTCATGCTCGCGTATTTCTTCGGGTCGCGCAGCTCGCCGTAGAAATCCGCATCGAGCCGCGTCTGATCGAGCTCCTTGCCCTGCTGCAGCATCGGCCCCGTCATCGGCGTCATCGCCCAGCCGTGCGAGCCGTCGAAGCCGTTGGCCATCTCGCCCAGCCCGGGGATCGTGATGCGGACCAGCACGCGATCCGGGTTCGCCGCGCCGAACGTCTCGATCGTCCCGACCATTCCTGACGAGGGCACGCTGAACGTCCCGGTCGCGTGCGCCGACTTGTGAGACAGCACGGCGTCGCGGCCGCCGATCGCCTTGACGTGGCGATCGATCACGTCGCGCGGCGACGGAAGCGAGGCGTTCTCAATGGCGGGTTTCGCTGCCGGGCTTTTCGGCGCTGCAGGCGTCTGGGCGTGCAGAGGAACGAACATCAGCGCGGCCGCCGCAGCGGCGACAGGCACCGCCCGCCAAAGCCGCTGACGAGTGAAGAACATGCAGGAGCTCCTGAAAAGAAGGCGGGGAACGTCTCAATTTTATCTCAATCGAGGGTCAGAATTGGGGGGCGTCGTCGCGCGCAACTTCAGTTGCGCGGATCTCAACCGAGCTTCGTAATTTGCGTCACGACACCGAGCATGTACTGGAGTTCGACCCTGTCGCCCGCTTCGAGGTTGCGGGGCGTTGCCTCGGGACCGATGCGTGCGAGGCTGACCTGGCCGTCCGGATCGTCGGGATCGACGAAATAGACGTCGAGAGATATCTGCCCGTGAATGCTGACGGGCTGCACCTTTTTCACAATTGCTGGACGCGACCCCTTCAGCATGGAACCCAGTATACAGGCCACTGGAACCCCGGGCCCGAATCCCGGACGGCTACGTGAGCGCCGTTCCCCGCGTCTCCGGGATCCAGATCCACATCACCGCGGCAAGGACGAACGCGGCGGCACACAGCAGGAGCGCAGACCCGAAGCCGTGCGTCTCCGCCAGCGAGCCGACGATGAAGGGGGCCGCGGCGCTCGCGAGGCGGCCTACGTTATACGTAACTCCCTGCGCCGTTGCACGAATCGGCGTCGGATAGAGCTCGGCCGTGACGGCGCCGAACCCGCTGAAGTAACCTGTCGCCGCAAACGCCACGAACGGACCGAGCACGAGGAGCAGCGGCGCCGAGCGAATGCTCACGTAGATCGCGAGCAACACCGCGGCGGCGATCAGATACGCGACGTAGGTTCGGCGCCTGCCGAACCTGTCGCTCACGAATCCAAACGTCACGTAGCCACACCACATCCCGATCTGCATGATCCCCACGAAGGCGTACACGGCGGAGGCGCTCAAGCCGATTCCTCCCTGCCCGGCGGACGCCTTCAGGTAGCTCGGGAGCCAGAGATTGAATCCCCACCACGCGAAGAGCGTGCACGTGTTCATGAGAGTGAGGAACACCGTCACTCGCGCGAGCGATCCGAACAGCGTAGCGGCGGCGCTCCTCATCTGAGCAGCAACGACGATCCGGCGCGTCCAGATCTCGGGCTCGCGTACGCGACGCTGCACCCACAGCGTGAAGAACGCCGGCAGGATGCCCACGAAGAAGACGGCGCGCCAGCCGAATCGCGGCTGCACCAGGCCGCTGACCAGCGCGGCGAGCGCGTAGCCGATCGCCCACCCGCTCTGCATGAGCCCAAGCGCCTTCCCGCGGTGCTCCGCCGGCCACGATTCAGAGACGAGCGCGGCCCCGCTCGTCCACTCGCCGCCCATGCCGAGGCCGAGCAGGATGCGAAAGGCCGCGAACTGCGCGAACGAGTTGGCGAGCCCGCACGCGGCTGTGAACACGGAATAGAGCGCGACGCTAAGCATCAGGGCGCGCGTCCGTCCGAACCGATCCGCGATCCAGCCAAAGCCGATGCCGCCGGCCGCCGCAGCCATCAGCGTGAACGATCCCAGCAAGCCGGCCTGCGCCTTCGACAATCCGAGATCGCTGCTGACCGAAGGAAGCACCAGCGCGAACAACATCACATCGAACGCGTCGAGCATCCATCCGAACAAGCCCGCGATGAGCGCGCGCCGGGCGTCTACGCCAGCACCGCTCCACCATCTAAAATGGCGGGGACCCCCGTACCCCGCCAGGCTCACTCCGTTCCGCTCGCGCTTCGTCGCTCGCTCCTCTCCGTTCGCTCTGATGTTGGAGTGCTGCACGTCTCCGGCCGCGACTCGCTCCATGTGCAATCAGGAACGAGCGCAATGCGGAAGCGCGCGAACGGCGATCCCGGCGTGCTCGAGTCCGGCGCGGATGCGGCGTGCCAGTTCGGCGGCCCCCTGCGTGTCGCCGTGCACGCAGATCGTATCGATCCGCATGCGGATCTCCTCACCGCTGGACGTCAGCACCACACCGTCGCGCGCCATGCGGACCGCGCGATCGACGACGGCATCGGCGTCGTGGATGACCGCGCCGGGAGTCGTGCGTGGCGTGAGAGAACCGTCCGCCTGATACGCGCGATCCGCGAAGCCTTCGGCGGCCACGCGCAGGCCCGCATCGCGCGCGGCACCGGTCATCGGCGAGTTCGGCAGCCCGAACATCGTGAGCTCGGGATCGAACGCGAGGATCGCCCGCACAATCGCGTCCGCAAGCGGGCGGTCGCGCGCCGCCATGTTGTACAGCGCGCCGTGCGCCTTCACGTGCCGCAGCGCCATGCCTTCGGCGCGCGCGATCGCGGAGAGCGCCCCTATCTGTGCGAGTACGAAGTCCTCGACGTCCCGGGGATCCAATTTCATCTCCCGCCTCCCGAACCCTTGCAGATCCGGAAATCCGGGGTGCGCACCGAGGGCCACACCGGCGTCGCGAGCAAGGCGCACCGTGCGTCGCATCACGGACGGGTCGCCCGCGTGCGCCCCGCATGCGACGTTCGCCGACGTGATGTGCGGCATCACCGCTTCGTCGGTTCCCATCGGCCACGGCCCGAACGATTCGCCGAGATCGCAGTTGAGGTCGATTTCCACGATTCGTGTCGCGGAAGCGGATGCTATCACCCGACCTCGTATAATCCTCCCTCGCTCGTTCGAACACGGAGACCCAACCCACAGGAGGGAGCACTATGCGGCGTCTTGCAATCCTCGTTGTCGGAATTGGCACGGCGGGCGCGATCTGCGCCGCCGCAATGGTCACGATTCGCGCGGAGCAGCACGATGTGAGTCGGCTGGACGCGCAGAATCCGCGCATGGGCGGCATTCACTGGGCGCGCGGCCAGGCACCCGCGGCGCGACCGACCAAGTCGCCAAATCTCATCTATCACGGCGGCCCCGTCATGAACGCCGGGGCTTATGTTGAGCCGATCTACTGGGGCCCCAGGTGGGGGGACGCCACCTTTGTCGCCGACAAGATCGAGGGGCTCAAGGACTTCTATTCAACAATCGGGGGGTCGAATTACGCGGCGACGAACACGGAATACACGGATTCGACAGGCGCGGTCAGTGATTCGGTGGCGTTCGGCGAGTACCACCTGGACACCACCGACGCACCGACCAGCGGTAACCAGACGTCGCCGATACTGGCGGAAGTCTGCAAAGTCGCGACGAACCTCGTGTCGAATGGCTACTACCCGGTCTATGTTGACTCCCCACGCGGGCATTCGCGCTTCTGCGCCTGGCACAGCGCAGGCACGTGTCCGACGGGCCAAACCGTCCAGTTTGCCTTCTTCTACAATCTCGACGGCGATCGGGGATGCGATCCCGAAGATACGTTGAGCCAACACAGCCAGGGACTTGCGGCGCTCGCAAACGTCAGCGGCCACGAGCTGTCGGAGGCGTTGACCGATCCGCATCTCAACGCGTGGTACGACGCCAACGGCGAGGAGAACTCGGACAAGTGCGCCTGGACGTTCGGAACGCCGCTTCTCAGGTTCTCGGGACAATCGGAGTGGAAGATTCAGGGCAACTGGTCGAACCGCGCGTACAACGATCGAAGCGGCTACCCCAACTCCGGCGGGTTGCTTGGGTGCATCGACGGCGGGAATTTCCGGTAGCGGTGCGAGAACAAAATTGTGATCGAGCAAACGATTTCTGCAATCGGGCCCGGGGCAGATCTGCGGAAATCCTTGGAAAATCGAGAGGTACGGGCCTTGCTCAACAGCTAGGCGCTGGCGGCCTGTATATTTACGGCAGGGAGCCGTGAGTTGCTGGGGAGCCGGGTCGCCCGCAATAACCTGGGCACCGTCGAGAGGCGGTGCCCTTTTTCTTTGTCCGCGGACTTGCGCGGAATATGCGGGCGCTAGACGGCCGCGCCTTCGGGATACTGGAGCGCCAACCGGAGTTCCTTCGCGAGGGAATCCACGGTTGTCCCGCCGCGCTTCCAGGCACCCTCCGTCTCGAACCGCAGATCGCCAATCCGGCGTCCCCAGGGTGAGATGACGCGGCCGATGGCGCGGAAGTCCGTGCGGTCCGCGTGCTCCTGGTCGAGCCGGCGAACGACGTCCGGCGCAACGCGGACGAACGCGCGCAGCGCCGTTGCGCTCTTGATGCTGTATTTCCGGCCGTTCCAGGCGGCGCCGAACACTTGCGCCACTTGCTTCAGATAGTTGACGAAGAACTTCTTCGACTCCTCGCGGAACGCGTCTCCCTTGCTGCCCGCTCCAAACGCGTCGCCGGCGAAGAGCTTCTTCAGCTCCTGGGCGAGCGGCGCCTGCGCCACCCGGCCGCTGCCGACCCCGAGCAGCTTGATCTCGCCGTAGAGCGGCGAGTCTTCGCGATCGTTCAGCGCGCGCACGACATCGTGGGCCGCCGCGAGATTCTCGTCGCGATACAACTGACGGCCGGACAGCGACACGAGGTGCGACGCGTTCAGCCGCGTGTGCTTTGCGTTGATCGTGACGAACATCTGGACGACGTGATCTTCGGGCAGACGATCGAAAATCACCGCAGGCACCGTGAAGCGATCGCTGCCGAAACGATCGATGTCCGCGTGGAGCGCAAGCAGCCTGTGCTGGCCATCGATGGCGCGGAGGATGCCTTCCCGCTCCGGCACCTTCAGCATGCCGAGCGGCGAGTCGTCCTCGACGGGCTCGAACTTCAACGGCTCGTCGCAGGAGATGATGACCGCCCCCGCGATGGACGGAAGGTCGCGCGCCTGCCGGCACTGTTCGTAATACTGGACGAGCTCGTCGATCTTCCGCCGGATGATCTGCCGCTGGTACGCCTTCTCGCTCGAGGCGATGCGGCGTTCGAGCAGATCCCAGTTCACCTTGGAAGGAGCCGGCGGCGCGTTGCGGCGGCGCCCGCCGCGCACAGGCTGAGCCTGCTCGCCATAGCTCAGAACCTCGAAGCGGACGAGCTTGTCGATGTCATTGGCCGACAGGGACGCCTGGTAGAACTGCACGCCGAACTGCTGCATCCGGATTGCGGCGACGCTGATCAATGGCCCTCCAGTAGCACTGTTTATATTGTGTCAGCGTCAGAATCACAAGCGTTTCACAGGGCAGATGAGGCGCTGCCGCAAGCCGCTGGAGTTGCTGGGGTTACACGTGCAGTTCGGGCTGGCCGGGAGGGCGTTCCCCCGGAGTCGACGAATCGGGCGGCGATTGCGCTCTACCGAAGAACGGCTTCGGCGATGACGCCGAGCACCGCGAGTATCGAGACGGCGATGAGCACCCAGGAAGTAATCAGGCTGACGGCGTCCAGCAGATCCTCTGCGTACGGATGCTCTGCGTGCGGAGAGATGAGGGAGCGAAGCAGCAACCGCTCGTCCTCAATCCATGCCGGCAACGCTAACGCCTTGAGTTTCATACTGATCCCCCTTGTTCGAACCAACCACCTCTGAGGATCGACGCAAAGGTCGATCCAATCGGAATCCCATTGAACAGGCTGATTTCACCCGATCGCTTGCCCGGCGTCGCCTCGGGGCGACATCTGAAGCGGTCTCCCCGTCGTCCACCACCGGACGAGCCAGTTCTTCGCTACGACCAGGAAGATGATGAACAGGCAGAACAGCCCGAGTGCCGCCCAGGCCTGAGCCAATGATAGCGCGCCGTGAATGGGCGTGGAGGGGAGCCCGTAAACCATCTCCACGTGGATCCAGTACACGAACAGCGAATGCAGTCCCAGAAGCTGAAGAGGACTCCATCGCGTCCCCGCCGTCGGGCGCCGTTCCCAGAGGTATCCGGCTGCGACCGCTACCATCATCACACCGAGCCGGAGGAAGAAGAAGCACGGAGAGCTCGTCCAGAAGTCGGAGCGCGAATACGGCGAGGGCAGGAACGAGGCGCCATACGCCATCGCGGCGAGCGCGAAGCCTCCGGCCGCAAGCGCGGCGTTCACGCGCGCCTCGGTGGCCCGATCGCGCGCGGCGTCGATGAAGAGCCCGATGGCCGCACCGGCCGGAACGAACGCCGCCCACGGGAAGATCGCAAAATTCGTGAGGCCGCGTACCGGGCGGATATATCCCTCCAGGAAATCAGGCAGCATCGCGACAAGCGGTGCGGCACGCACGATTGGTGTCGCAAGCGCGATTGCAATCGTCAGCGCCGTGAATGCCGCCGCGCGCGCGCGGCGCGTCTCGAGAGCGCCCCACACCCATGCGCACAGCGCGATCGCCGGTCCCATCAGGTTGAGAATGTCGATCTTCAGCAGCGCGCGAGGCGACGAATGGCTGATGACAAACGCCTGAAACCGGAAGACGAACGCGAGCAGGAAGATCTCGAGACCACGTTTGCGCACGGCGGCAGCCGCGCGGCGCATGTCGCCAGTGCGCCGCGTCTTCGATCCGGCGGAGAGCGACACGGCAATCCCGGCGAAGAACAGGAACAGCGGCGCGCCGAAGCCGCCGAGGATCAGCGACCAGCCGAACCACGGCGAGCTGCGATCCGCCGCGCGCGTCCAGCTGTCGATCACGTGCGCTTCGATCATGATGAGCACGGCAATGCCGCGCATCAGATCGAGATACGTGCGCCGCCCCGGCGACGAGGTCATGCGACCGGCGTGACGGTGATGCGCGTGGTGAGCGCGATGTCCTGACGCATGGAGTGCCACACCGAGCAGTACTTCTCGTGCGAGAGATCAATCGCGCGCTGCACCTGCGCCTCCGGGACGGTGCCCGTGACCGCAAACGCGATGTCCACCGTCAGGAGCCGATGGGGATCGTCTGGCGCACGCGTCGCGGTCAGCGACAGCGCCAGGCCGCGCAGATCGTGCCGTCCTTTGCGGAGGATGTGCACGACGTCCATCCCCATGCATCCTGCCAGCGCGAGCGCGAGCGTCTGCACGGGCGACGGCCCCGCGTTGCCCGCGCTGTCGAGCGTCATCGATGCGGCGCCCGTGCGGCCGCCGAATACGAGGTCATGTTCCCAGACGAGATCGATCTCGATTGGAGGTTTCATCAATCGTGGCGCTCGGCGAGTTCCGCGCGCGCTAGGCCGCCTGCGAGCGATAGCCGTGCTGGCGGCCGAACAGCGACGCAACCGCAAGCAACGCGAGCGGCAGCACGACGAGAAGATACGTCAGGTAGTGGCCGTAGAGGCCGTCGGGTCCCCACGCCTCGGTACTGTCGTGGATGGCCTGGCTGAAGGGAAGCAGGCGCTGCTCCGACATCTCGTGCACGCCATGAATCGCGAGCTGCACGACGAACACGAACAGGAAGATCGCGGTCACTTGAAAGAACACGCCGAGGTTGATGCGGTGCCCATAGCGCGACCACAGCCAGGCGACGCCCGCGGCGCCGGCCACGCCCAGACTGGCGCCGGCGACGAGGTTCAGCGTCTCGCGCAGCTGCAGGAGCAGCAGCGCTGTTTCCATCCCCTCGCGCGTGATCATGAGGACCGTGAACAGAAAGACGCCGAGGAACGCGGCGCGGCCGGTGCGCAGGCTCGACCTGGACAGCCGCCCTTCGATATCCCCCTTCATGCGACGCCCCGCGCGCCACATGTGCACGACCATCCACGTTACGGAGATCGCGGCAACGAGCGCCAGCGGACCATCGAGCATCTCCTGATTCGCCGCGTTGTAGAGGAGATAGCCTCCGAACAGGCTGAGCGCGACCGACGCGACGATGCCCCACTGGACCGCAGGCACGAGCTCCCGCCGCTGAGTCTTCCTCAAATACGCGAGGCTGATCGCGACGATGAGAAACGCCTCGAGGCCTTCCCGAAGAGTGATGACGAATGCCTGCAGCATCTCTTTCGTGAGCGCATTTTCGTAGCGCGGCACCTCAGTGCCGCGGACGCGCAACTGAGTTGCGCGCTACGAAACGCCCCGTTCCGCAGTGTAGTTCCCACAACTCCGACCAGTCAAGTCGGCTATCCATACCCACGCAAAGACTTCTGCCGCCTGGAGTTCTGGCATTCGGCTGGAGTGAGACTAGTATTTCGTATGCCTCGTCCGATTCTGCTCGCGATCGTCTCAGCGGTTCTGTGCCTCACCATCCCGTCAGCCGCCCAGCAGCCCTCCTCCGATCTCCTCTCCCGCGCCCGGGCACTGCACCGGGAATCGCCGCTCATCGACGGGCACAACGATTACCCGTGGGCGCTGCGCGAGCACGATCCCGCCCGCAATCTCGACACGCTCGATATCCGGACGAGCCAGCCGTCGATCATGACCGACATCCCGCGCCTCAAGGCCGGCGGCGTCGGCGCGCAGTTCTGGTCGGTCTACACGCCGGTCGAGATGCAGGGGCAGGCCGCCGTCACCGCCACCCTCGAGCAGATCGACATCGTGCACCGCATGGTCCGCAAGTATCCCGACACCTTCGAGCTGGCGCTGACCGCCGACGACGTGGAACGGATCCACAAGAACGGCAAGATCGCGTCGCTCATCGGCATGGAGGGCGGCCACTCGATCGACGGCTCGCTCGGCGTGCTGCGCGACATGTACCGCCTCGGCGCCCGGTACATGACGCTGACGCACAACGTCAATCTGCCGTGGGCCGATTC
>JAICSD010000101.1 GCA_025937075.1 Vicinamibacteria bacterium
GATGGACGATGCTCGATG
This sequence comes from Vicinamibacteria bacterium, assembly GCA_025937075.1. Next base: position 19 of record JAICSD010000101.1, read on the forward strand.
TTCGATGTTCGATGGTCGATGTTCGATGGTCGATGGTCGATGGTCGATGGTCGATGGTCACTGCGATCGCTCAGAGCTCACGCCGCCCTTCAATGGCCTTGTGCATCGTGAACTCGTCGGCGTACTCCAGATCGCTCCCGACCGGCACGCCCATCGCGATCCGGGTAACGCGAACGCCAAGCGGCTTCAAGAGTTTCGCCAGGTAGATCGCGGTCGCTTCCCCTTCGACGTTCGGGTTGGTCGCCAGAATGACCTCCTCCACGCCGCCTGCCGCGACGCGCTGCAGCAGCCCTTTGATCTTCAGATCGTCCGGGCCGACGCCGTGCAGCGGCGACAGCGCGCCCATCAGCACGTGGTACACGCCGCGGAAGTCGCGCGTCTTCTCGATCCCGCTGACGTTTTCCGGCTCCTCGACGACGCAGATGACCCGCTTGTCGCGCGTATCGCTCGTGCAGTAGAAGCACGGATCGATATCCGTGATGTTGCTGCACACGGAGCAGTACGTCACGCGGTCCTTCACCTCGCGCATCGCGTCCGCGAGACGATCCACTTCTTCGCGCGGCGTCTTCAGGATGTGATACGCGAGGCGCTGCGCGCTCTTCGCGCCGATGCCCGGAAGCTGCTGGAGCTGCTCGACCAGTCGCGCGAGAGGATCCGGGCGGCTCATCGACCAGGTCCCGTCGAAATCGTTGAATTGGATTGCCGCGGGTCAGGGTGGGGGCGCGGGCCCCACCTATCCGCCGCGGGATCAGCGTCACTCCGAACGCGCATCAAAACAGGCCCGGGATCTTCATGCCGCCCATCATCCCGCTCATCTGCTTCTGCAGCGCCTCGTCCGCCTTGCGCTGAGCGTCGTTGATCGCAGCGAGGATCAGGTCCTGCAGCATCTCGACGTCTTCTTTCGAGACGGCTTCCGGATCGATCTTGAGCGACTGGATCTGTTTCGCGCCGTTCATGACGACGGTCACCATGCCGCCGCCCGCGGTGGCCTCGACCTTCATCTCGGCCATCTGCTTCTGCAGGCGATCCTGCATTTGCTGGGCCTGCTTCATCATCTGCTGGATATTCATGCCAATCTCCAGAAGCCAGTTGCCTGTGTCCAGTCGCCAGTTTCCAGTTTGCGGCTACCGTTCTTCGACGTCGGTGATCTCCGCCGCGAATACATCGAGCATCGCCTGCACGTTTGGTTCGGCAAGCGCTCTTTCCTTGAGCGCGTCGCGGGCGTTGTCGGCTGCCGGGACGCCGTCTGCGTGAGGGCCCGGACCGCTCGCGCTCGTCGCCGCTGGTGCGCTGTGCTCCACGGAGACAACGGCCATGCGGCGACCGGCGAGCTGGGACGCCGTCGTTTCGAGCCACGGCCGCATCTGCTCGAACTGCGCCCGCAACGCGCGGTGCTGCGGCGTGAAGGCGAACACCACGCGGTCCGGCTCGAAATCGATTTTCGCCTGGGCGACGACGGTGCCGTAAAAGAACTTCTTCGCGCGGCGGGTCTCGCCGAGGAAGGCCTCCTTGAATTCACCGGCGGCCACGGCTTTCAGCTCCGGCGTCGAATCGGTTGAAGCAGTCGACGGCTGCGGCTTCGCCGGGCGCGAAGCGGCCGAGGGGGAACTGTCGCCCACGCGTCGAGCGGTGACGGACGCGGCGGGCGCCGGCATCGCGCGCGGAGCGTCGGGTGTGGCGGCGGCGCTCGGCCGGGGCGGTGCCGCGGTCACAGCCGGCCGCGGCGCGGCGCCCGAACTGATTTGCTGCATCAAATCGGTGAGCGGAACGAGCTTGCGAACGTGAATCCAGCGCAGCAGCGCCATCTCGAGGTGATAGCGCGGCTGCAGCGACGCGCGGATGTCGTATTCCGCCTTCGTGAGCACGTCGAACGCGCGCAGCAGGTCCTCGCGCGAGAACTGCTTCGCCAGGTCGAGCAGCGGCGCGCGCTCGCTTTCGGCGGCGATTTCCGGGTCGCTGGCGCGCGACGGGTCGATCGAGAGAACCATGAGATCTCGTGTCAGCCGCGCCAGCTCGCGGATGACGGACCGGAGATCGGACCCGGACTCGGACACCTGCGCCGCAAGCGCGAACACGGCGGTCGCGTCCTCGCGCGCCACGGCGTCCGCCATCGCGATGAGCAAATCGCGCCGCACCAGGCCGAGCACTGCGCTGACATCTTCCGGGGTGACCCTGCGGTCGGCGAACGCGATGACCTGGTCGAAGGCGCTCTGGGCGTCGCGCATGCTGCCGTCGCCGGCGCGCGCGACGAGCATCAACGCCGCCTCGTCGACGTCGATGTTCTCCGCGTCGGCAATCTTCCGCAGTTGATCCGCAATCTGCGTGACGCCAATCGTCTTCAGCTCGAACACCTGCGAGCGCGACTGGATCGTCGCAGGGACTTTCTCGAGCTCGGTCGTCGCCATCATGAAGACGACGTGCGGCGGCGGCTCTTCGATCGATTTCAGAAGCGCGTCGAACGCGTTGTTCGAGAGCCGGTGCACTTCGTCGATGATGAAGACCTTGTAGCGGTCGCGCACCGGCGCCATTCCGAGGCCGGCGATGATGACCTCGCGGACCTTGTCGACCTGCGTGTTCGTGGCGGCGTCGATCTCGAGGACGTCCATGTCGCGGCCCTGCGCGATCTCCACGCACGCATCGCAGACGCCGCACGGGTCCGGCGTCGGCCCCTTCTCGCAGTTCAGCGCGCGCGCAAGAATACGGGCCGTCGTCGTCTTGCCGACGCCGCGAGGCCCGGCGAAGACGAATGACTGGGCAATACGCCCGCCATTGATGGCGTTGCGCAGCGTCTGGGTGACGCCGCGCTGCCCGATGACGTCGTCGAATCGCTGCGGACGCCACTTCCGGGCAAGAACCTGGTAAGACATGTCAGAGGAAATGCGGGTCGGCCTGAAAGTCTAATACGGTCGTCAGCGAGCGCGTCACGCGAGCAAAGCGGACCGGGGCCCGCGAGCGGGGTGACAACGGGTGCGGCCCGACCGCGGCCCGGAAGGCCTGCGGCACAGCACAGGGTCTACTTAGCGCTGCTGCCTTCCGGCCCTGACGCGGTTCGTAGGCTGAACTTGCACAGGGTCCGAGCCGCGGTCCGGCGCACCCGTATCTTCCCAGTGTACTTGCGCTTACGTCTGCAGGCAACTGTTCGCGCGCGGCTGGGCCGACGTCCGGAACAAATCCGCTCCCCTTGACGTTCTACAAGAGCAGGCGTATTGTCGTTCGCCTACAGGAGGACCCATGATCCGATGTTTCGCGGCTGCTGCCATGGCCGTCTGCGTGGCCGCCTCAGCGAGCGCCCAGGCGGGCGTGCCGCTCGTGGTCACGCAGGATTGGCTGGCCGCGCACCTGCACGATCCCGATCTCGTGCTGCTCCAGGTCGGCAAGGAAGAGACCTATCAGCAGGGGCACATCCCCGGCGCGCGATTCGCCGACTGGATGACGCTTCACGAGATGAGCGAAGACCCCAAGGCGCTCTCGGTGGAAATGCCCTCGGCCGGCCAGCTCAGGACCGCGCTCGAACATCTCGGGATCAGCGACAGCTCGCACGTGATCGTCTACGCCTCGGACGAGTACTGGTCGCCCTCGACGCGCATCCTGCTCACGCTCGACTATGCCGGCCTGAAGCAGGTCTCGTATCTCGACGGCGGGTTGAAGGCATGGTCCGACGCCGGACGGCCGCTGTCGGCGGACGTCCCCGCCCAGCGCAACGGCTCGCTCGCTCCGCTGCGGATCGCCCCCATCATCGTCGACGCCGCCTTCGTGCAATCGCACATCCGTACGCCGGGTTTCGCCATCGTCGACGCGCGCGCGCGCGCGTTTTACGACGGCGTGCAGGAGGGTGGTCCGCGCGATGCCCGTCGATCGGGGCACATCCCGGGCGCGATGAGCGCACCCTTCGACTCGTTCGCGACCGGCGACGGGCATCTGAAGCCCGTGGCGGACATCAAAGCGCTCTTCGAGCAAGCGGGCGTGAAACCGGGCGACACGGTGATCGGCTACTGCCATGTCGGACAGCAGGCGACGGCGATGCTCGTCGCGGCAAAAGCCGCGGGACATCCAGTTCTGCTCTACGACGGCTCGTTCGAAGACTGGGCCCGCCGCAACCTGCCTCTCGAAAACCCCGCGGGCAAGCAATGAAGTACTCGGATCCATATCTCGCGGGGATCGGCCTGGGACTCGTGCTGCTCGCCGCGTTCGTGTTCGCGGGCCGCGGCCTCGGGGCCTCCGGCGCCTTCGCGTCGGCGGCGACGAGCGCGGTCAAGACCGTCGCGCCGCGATACGCGCAGACCAACGAGTATTTCGCCGGTTACGCGAACGAGCCCGGCGGCCCCTGGGGCAACTGGCTCGTGCCGGAAATCGCCGGCGTGATCATCGGCGGTTTCCTGTCGGCCGTGCTCGCCGGCCGGTGGAAGAGGACGATCGAGCGCGGGCGAGGCGTGACCGCGCGATCTCGACTCACCACGGCGGCTGGCGGCGGCGCCTTGATGGGCGTCGGCGCGATGCTGGCTCGAGGCTGCACGAGCGGCCAGGCGCTCACCGGCGGCGCGCTGCTGTCGGTTGGCGCCTGGGCGTTCATCGGCTGCGCGTTCGCGGCCGGCTATGCGGTCGCGCCGCTCCGCAAGCACGCCTGGAGATCCTGATGCTCACGGCGCTCGTGATCGGCATCGCCTTCGGCGTCGCGCTCGAGCGGGCGGGACTGGGGAGCGCGCGCAAACTCACGGGACAGTTCTACCTGACCGACTTCACCGTCTTCAAGGTGATGTTCACGGCGCTCGTCACCGCGATGCTCGGTTTGTTCTGGCTCGCGCGACTGGGCTTCGTGGATCTGCTCGCCATCTACGTTCCCGAGACCGCGATGGCGGCGCAGATCACCGGGGGCCTCGTGTTCGGCGCCGGCTTCGCCATCGCGGGCCTCTGCCCGGGAACGTCGTGCGTCGCCGCCGCGTCGGGCCGCGGCGACGGGGTCGCCACCGCGGTCGGGATGTTCGGCGGCATGCTGGCGGCCGGCCTCGCGTTCCCGTGGCTGTCGCGGCTCTACAACTCCGGCGCGCGGGGCGCGTGGACGCTGCCTGAGCTCTTCCGCGTGCCTCAGGGCCTCGTCGTGTTCGGCGTGGTGCTGGCGGCGCTCGCCGGCTTTGCCGTCGCCGAACGCCTGGAGCGCGGCGCATGAACGGCGTCAGCCGGCAGCGCCTTCTCGCCGTCGTGGCGCTCCTCCTCGGCGCCGGTGCAGCGCTCGTGCGGACGCCGTATCGGTCCGAACGCGCTCCGATAGATGTGAAGGCGCTCGCGTCAGAGGTGGCGCACGAATCCGATCACATCACGGCGCTCGAACTCGCCGAGTGGATCAAGTCCCGCAAAACCGGGCTGCAGGTGCTCGACGTACGGAGCGTCAAGGAATTCGAGGCGTACCACATCCCCACGGCCCGCGCGATGCCGCTCGAAACGCTCGTGTCGACGCCGTTCGATCCCGAGGCCACGCTCGTCCTCTATTCGCAAGGCGGCGGACATGCGCTGCAGGCATGGGTCATGCTCCGGGCACTCGGGTATCGGCACGTATTCGCGCTTCGAGGCGGACTCGAGGAGTGGCTGGAAGAAGTGATGCACCCGGCAACGCAGACAGATGTGACCCGTTATTTCGGAGCTATTCAGCGCAAACCTGGTGATCCTCCTCTGACCGTGGATGCGCTGCGTCGACGCGGATGCTGACCGGCTTTTCGGCACCCGCGTCGTCGTCTCCGACGGATTTCCGGCACCGGGAGTTCGGGCGCCTCGATCGTGCGGGGGTCGCCTATCTCGATTACACGGGCAGCGCGCTTCACGCCGAAAGCCAGCGACGGGCCATAGAGCGTCTGCTTCGCGAGGAAATCTTCGGCAACCCGCACTCCCCCCACGCGGCGTCGGAAGCCTCGACCCGCGCCATGGAACGCGCCCGCCGCCTGACCCTTCAACTGCTGGACGCCGGTGACGAGTACGCGGTGTGTTTCACCGCCAATGCAACGAGTGCTATCCGCCTGGTCGCCGAATCGTTCGCGTTCGGACCGGCCGCACCGCTGCTCCTGAGCGCCGACAATCACAATTCAGTGAACGGCATCCGCGAATACGCGCGGCGCCGCCGCGCGCCGGTTTCCTATCTCCCGCTGGACCACGAACTGCGCCTGGAGAACGCGCCGGAGCTTCTTGGCGCACTTGCGCGCCAGGGAGGGCTGTTCGCCTATCCCGCGCAATCGAATTTCTCGGGCGTTCGGCACCCGCTGTCGCTCGTCGCCGCGGCCCAGCGGCTCGGGCTGCGAGTGCTGCTCGATGCCGCCGCGTACGTGCCGACGTCGAGCCTCAGTCTGCGAACGCACCCCGCCGACTTCGTCGTGCTCTCGTTCTACAAGCTGTTTGGATTACCGACCGGAGTTGGCGCTCTGGTCGCGCGGCGGGAGGCGCTGGCCGCACTCGAACGCCCGTGGTTTTCAGGCGGCGCGGTCGACTACGTATCGGTCGCGCTCAACCGCTACGCGCTGCGCGCGGGCGAGTACGGGTTCGAAGACGGCACGCCGCATTTTCTGGGCATCGCAGCGCTGATGCCCGGATTTCAGCTTCGGGAGCAGATCGGAATCGAACAGATTGCGGTTCACGCATCGGCACTGACCGGCGAGCTGCTCGAGGGATTGCCGTCCATCACGCACGCAAACGGCGCTCCCGTCGTTCGCGTGTACGGGCCTGCCGGTCTGCAGATGCGCGGAGCAACGGTCGCCTTCAACGTGCTGACACCCGACGGCGCCGTCGTTCCGTTCGAGGACGTCGAAGCGCGGGCGAACGCCGAGCGCGTGTTCGTCCGCGGCGGCTGTTTCTGCAATCCTGGAGCGGCGGAAGCGGCGTTCGGCTTCGATCCGGATGCGGTGCGCTCCGCGCTGGATCGCCTTGCAGTTGGATTTTCCGTTCCGAAGTTCCGAGCTCTCCTCGGCGGCTCGGCCGTCGGGGCAGTGCGCGCGTCCGTGGGGATCGCGAACGTTCCCGCCGACATCGAGCGTCTGCTGGCGGTCGTCGCGAGCTTCCGCAGGTAACCCGCGCCTCGCGCTTCCCGCCGCGCGTGGCGTTAGAATGGCGCTTCTGCCATGAGCCCGACATCGGTGCAGCAACGCTTCAAAGCTGCCCTCGATTCGCTCGTCGAGGAGGCCCGCAGGGATCGCACGATTCTCGCGACCATCCTGTGCGGCAGCCTGTCCCACGACACCGTGTGGGAAAAGTCGGATATCGACCTCGTGTTCGTCACGACGGACGATGTGAAAGAGGATCCTGAGCGTGAGGGCATTTCGCTCTACGCTGACGGCCTGAACGTCCACGCGATCCTCCTTCCGCGGACGTCGTTCAGGAAGATCGTCGAAGGCGCGCTCCGGAATTCGTTCGCGCACTCGTTCCTGGCCAAAGGGACGCTGCTGTACAGCCACGACCCGACTATCGCGGCGTTGTGCGAGCGGCTGCAGGACATTGGCGCGCGGGATTCGCAATTGCAACTGCTGCGTGCGACGGCGCAGGCGCTGCCCTCCGTCTACAAGGCGCGGAAGTGGTTCGTGACGAGGGAGGACCTCGACTACACGTCGTTATGGATTCTGTATGCGGCGACGCCGCTGGCGCAGGCCGAAGTGTTCGGCCGCCGGCTGCTGGCGGACCGGGAGGTGCTGCCGCAGGCGCTGGCGCTCAATCCCGGATTCTTTTCGCTGATCTACACCGGCCTTCTGAACGCCAAGAAAACGAGGCACGGCGTCGAGGCCGCGCTGACCGCGATCGATCAATATCTCGAGGACCTCGCGCCGCGCGCGTTCGCGCCCGTGCTCGACTATCTTCGCGAGGCCGGAGAGCCGCGGTCCGCGCGCGAGATCGATCATCATTTCCGGCGCAACCTCGGAATTCCATTCGTCACCACGGCATGCGAGTACCTCGCCGATCAGGGGCGCATCGCCAAAGTGTCCACTCCCGTCAGGGTGACGAAGAAGAGCCACGTGCAGCTGCAGGAAACCGCGTTCTTCTCCCTCGAGCCGCCGACCGGCTATGAAGCGGGCGACGACACGCTCTAAGCCGGACGGCCGCCCGGCGGCGCGGACGTCGATCGCCGTTCAGGGCGCGCGCGTTCACAACCTGAAGAACATCTCGGTCGAACTTCCACGCGACCGGCTGATCGTGGTGACGGGCCTGTCGGGCTCCGGCAAGTCGAGCCTGGCGTTCGACACCATCTATGCCGAAGGGCAGCGCCGATACCTCGAATCGCTCTCCAGCTTTGCACGCCGCTTCGTCTCCCAGGTGGCAAAGCCGGACGTGGATTTCGTCTTCGGCCTCTCGCCGGTGATCTCCATCGAGCAGAAGACGCTCACGAGCAATCCGCGATCGACCGTCGGGACGATGACCGACATCGCGAGTTATCTCAATCTCCTCTACGCGACCATCGCGGATGCGCACTGCCCGCGCACGGGCGAGGCGGTGCCGAGCCGATCGTCCAGTCAGATTCTGGAAGCGATCCTCTCGCTGCCCGAAGACACGGAACTCGAGCTGCGGGCGCCGGTGTTCAAGGTGTACGGGGAGGATCTCGAGTTCGTACTCACCGAACTGCGCAAGAAAGGCGTCCGGCGGCTGGTCGTCGACGGAAAGCCGGTCGACATCTCCGAGGAAGTCGCGCTCGACGACTCGACGGTCTCGGTGATGGACGCGATCGTCGACCGGTTCGTGGTCGGACGGCAGCACGAGAAGGCGATCAAGGCCGGCATCGCCGCCACGCTGCTGGTGGGCGACGGGCTGATGCAACTGCATCTTCCGGGGAAGCTTGCATCCGACGCGCGCGACAGGTTCTACCGCAGCGTCGCGAGCCAGACCCACCATTTCGTCTACGGCGACATCGCGCCCGAGTTCTTCATGTTCAACAACCCCGAGAGCGCCTGTCGCACGTGCGGCGGTCTCGGCGTCGACAAGCTGACGCATCCGGATCTGCTGATTCCCGATCCGAAGCGGAGCATTCTCGGCGGGTGCTTCGTGCGCGAGGCGTTCAAGTACAACCCGGACACCTGGGATGGCCGGATGATGTACAGCCTGTCGCGCGCGCTCGATTTCCCGCTCGACGCGCCATGGTCGCAGCTTCCGAAGAAGGTGCGCGACGCCATCCTTTACGGCACGGAACGGCGGTTCGTCCTGCAGACGCCGCCGGATTCGAAGGTCCGGCGCGGCGACCAGGACGGCAAGGAGGTGGGGTTCCACGGCATCGCTCGACGGATCGAACGCTGGTACCGGCGATACCGTCAGCGCGGCGAGGCGAACTCGCGCATGGAAGCGTGGCTCGACAAAGTCATGGTCGAGCGCACCTGCCCGGACTGCAGCGGCTCGCGCCTGCGCGCAACGCGGCTGCTCTTCACGATCAACGGCAAGACCGTGAACGATCTCGGCCAGCTCCACTTCGACGAGCTGCACCAGTTCCTTGGCACGATCAAGCCGGCAGGGCGCGGCGCGGATGCGGGCCGGCAGGTGCTCAAGGAAATCCGCGGCCGCCTCGAACTCCTGCTCGGGATCGGCCTCGACTACCTGAACTTCAACCGGCGCTCCGGCACGCTCTCGGGCGGCGAGTCCCAGCGCATCCGCCTTTCGACGCAGATCGGCTCCGGCCTGATGGGCATGCTCTACGTGCTGGACGAACCGAGCATCGGCCTCCATCCCAAGGACAACGTGAAGATGATCGCGACGATCCAGCGCCTTCGCGACATCGGCAACACGGTGATCGTCGTCGAGCACGACGAGGACACGATCCGCGCAGCGGATCACATCGTCGAGATGGGTCCGGGGCCTGGCGTGCACGGCGGCGAAGTCGTCGCGCAGGGAACGATTGCGGATGTGCTGAGGTGCAAGGCGTCGCCGACCGGGCAGTTCCTGTCGGGCCGCCGATCCATCGCCTCGCCGGTGCGCCGCCGCAAGGGAAACGGGAAGTTCCTCGTGGTCCGCGGCGCGCGCGAGAACAATCTGAAGTCCATCGACGTGGCGTTTCCCCTGGGAGCGCTCGTCGCGATCACCGGCGCGTCGGGGTCCGGCAAGAGCACGCTCGTCAGCGAGATTCTTTACAAGGCGCTCTGGAAGGCGCTGATCGATACGCGCACGCTTCCCGGCGAGCACGACGGCATCGAAGGCATCGAGCACGTGCACCGCGTCGTCAGCATCGACCAGGCGCCGATCGGGCGCAACAGCCGATCGAACCCCGCGACGTACATCGGGTTTTACGACAGCATCCGCGATCTCTTCACACAGGCGCCGTTGTCAATCGAACGCGATTACAAGCCGGGGCGCTTCAGTTTCAACGTGAAGGGCGGCCGATGCGAGGAGTGCCAGGGCGAGGGCGCCATCACCACGCAGCTCTATTTCATGCCGGACGTGGACGTGACGTGTTCCGCGTGCAAGGGCGCGCGCTTCAACAGCGAGACGCTCGAGGTCACGCTGCGCGGCAAAACGATTGCCGACGTGCTGAACATGTCCGTTGAGGAGGGCGTGGCATTCTTCGCGTCGGAGCCGTCCATCGGCCGGAAAATTCAGGTGCTCGCCGACCTCGGCCTCGGATATCTCACGCTCGGCCAATCAGCGACGACGCTCTCGGGCGGCGAAGCCCAGCGAATCAAGATCGCCGCCGAGCTGTCGACGCTCCAACGGTCGAAGCACACGCTTTACATCCTCGATGAACCGACGACCGGGCTGCACCTGGCGGATGTCGAGCGGCTGCTCGCGTCGCTGAACCAGCTGGTGGACGCGGGCCACACCGTGCTGCTGATCGAGCACCATCTGGACGTAATCAAGGTCGCCGATCACGTGATCGATCTCGGCCCCGAAGGAGGGCACGCCGGCGGCGAGGTCGTCGCGACCGGCACGCCAGAAGAAATCGCGAAGTGTCGCACGTCTTACACGGGCCAATTCCTGAAGAAGCGACTCGGGTCGAATCCGTAATCCCTTATCCCCGATCCTCGAATCTCTTATCCGCGATCCCGAATCACGCATCCCTGTCCGCGAATCCCGTATCGCTGATACGCGGATTCGGGAGAGGATGCAGGATTGAGGATTCGCGATCCGGGACTTCGGATAAGCGACCCGATGATTAAAGATGAGGGATCAGGGATTCACGTCTCTCAGTCCCTTGCGTTACGAAGCGCTGGCGAGGTCCGTGAGCGACTTCGAGAGCAGCTTCACCTTCGTCTGATCGCTTGAACCCGACGACGACTGGTCGATGGTTGACGCGAGTTCGTTCAGGGCGCTCTTGCGGGTGCTCCCGGACGCTTTCTCCGCGGAATCCAGCGACTTGCGCGCCGAGGCGATCGCGTCGGCCGACAGAC
>JAICSD010000263.1 GCA_025937075.1 Vicinamibacteria bacterium
CCGAAGACTCCTCCGTTCACCATCGTCGGGATTGTCCGCGACGTGAAGCAGGGCGGCATGTCGAAGAAGACAGGCACCGAGTTGTACTTCCTCTACGATCAGGCGCCGAGACTTGCGGGCTTCGCCCCCGGGAACATGAACGTCGTCATTCGCTCGGCGATGCCGGAAGAGACCCTGGCACGCGAGATCCAGGCGGCCGTCCGCGCGCAGGACGCGTCGCTGCCAATCGTGAAGCTGCGGACGATGGATCAGGTGTTCGCCGATTCGGCGGCGCGGCCGAGGTTCCTGGCCGTGCTGCTCGGCATCTTTGCCGGGCTCGCGCTGGCGCTTGCCGCGATCGGGACGTACGGGATCCTGTCGTATTCCGTGATGGAGCGGACAAGGGAGATCGGGATCTACATGGCGCTTGGCGCCTCTCGCAGGAGCGTGCTCGGCATGGTGCTCGGCCAGGGCATGCGGCTGACGTTGACGGGACTGATCGTCGGGCTCGTCGCCTCCGTCGGGTTGACGCGTCTTCTCCAGTCGCAGTTGTTCAACGTCAAACCGACCGATCCGTTGACGCTTGCGGCCGTGACCAGCTTCATCGCCGTTATCGCCGGAATTGCCTGCTACGTTCCTGCCCGGCGGGCGACCCGCGTCGATCCGATCGTGACGCTCCGCGAAAGCTGAATTCAACGCGCGTCAGCTGTTGTCCCCGTCCGCAGACGCCTCGAGTGCACGGCACGCCGGAATCGGCCGATTGGCGTTGGCAGTCGATTTGCCCTCCATACTGGGGAAATCAAACCAACTCATCCCTTGGCGGTGCCTCGTGCATAAGAATCGACGACTTTCGACGCAGCGGATCGCCGCGGTCTTGCTTGGGCTGGCACTCGCAGCGCCGGCCTCGGCGGGGACGCTCGACGGCAAGCTCGCGAATATCCACATCGACAACTTCGGCCAGGTGGACGACCACTATTATCGCGGCGGCCAGCCGAAGAATCAGGATTTCGCGGACCTCGCGGCTGCCGGGGTCAAGACGGTGATCAATCTGATCGACGGCACGGATGCGAACGAGAAGGCGATGGTGGAAGCCTCCGGCATGCGATACGTCGCCATCCCGATGACGACGCATGTCGTCCCGACGCCGGCGCAGCTAGCGGAGTTCCTGAAGGATGTGACCGATCCGTCCAATCAGCCCGTGTTCGTGCACTGCATCGGCGGACGGCATCGAACGGGCGTGATGACGGCCGTCTATCGCATGGCGGTGAAGGGCTGGGACTCCACGCGCGCGTTCGCGGAGATGAAGGACTACAAGTTCGGCGCGGATTTCCTCCACCCCGAGTTCAAGAAATTCGTCTTCGCGTATCACCCCGCGATCGCGGCCGCGGCATCCGCGCAGGATGCAGCTCCGGCGTTGAAGGGCGGAAAGTAACAGCGTCCTTTCAGACGCTCGCCGGATCGGGATGCACCCACGGGGCGCGATACGGGCGCCCCAACAAGCTGTTCGCTTCGTCGTCGCCGACGACCTGACCCTTCGCGTGATCCCACTGCAGGGATCGGCCGAGACGCATCGATAGGTTCGCCAGTATGCACGCCGTCGCCGACATGTAGCCCTGCTCGATGTCCGCCACGGGCCGCTGGCGCGACTCGATGCACTCGAGGAAGTTCTTCATGTGCGCCCGGATCGCTGGGGCGACGTGCGTCTCGAGGTCCTTCTCGGTCCGATCCTCCGGGTACTTGTCCAGCTCGTACACGACGTCCTCGTGAATCGGCGCCTCCTTCGTGCCCGACGGAACGAAGTCGTACCCCATCACGCTTGCTTTCAGCGTGCCCTTGTCGCCGTAGAACGTCGCGCCCCACGGATACTTCGGGTCGGGAGCGTCACCATACGTACGGTGCGTCCACACGACCTCGAGATTGTCGAAGTGGAACGTCGCCGTCTGCGTGTCGGTGATGTTCGCCTTGCTCTTCTTGTCGACCATGATGCCGCCGGCGGAGCTGATGCGGTTCGGCATCCCGAGATCCAGCATCCAGCGCACCATGTCGAGCATGTGGACGCACATGTCGCCCATGATTCCGTTGCCGTATTCCATGAACGCCCGCCAGCTTCGCGGATGCACGAGCGAGTTGTACGGACGCATCGGCGCCGGACCCGTCCACATCTCGTAATCGAGGTAGTCCGGCGGATTCGTATCCGGCGGATTCTGCGTGGCGCGCATGTGGTAGTAGCAGTAGATCTCGACCAGACCGATCGTCCCCAGCCGTCCTTCGCGCAGCACGCGATCGCGCGCCGTGACGAGGTGCGGCGTGCTCCGCCGCTGCATACCGACCTGCACAACCTTGTTGTACTTGCGCGCGGCGGCCAGCATCGCCCGCCCTTCGATGACGTCCACGCTGATCGGCTTCTGCACCCACACGTCGGCGCCCGATTTCACGGCCTCGATCATCTGCAGCGCGTGCCAGTGGTCCGGCGGCACGACGAGAACGATGTCGAGGTCGCGCTCCTTCAGCATCTCGCGGTAGTCGCCGTAGGTGCGCGGCGTCTTCTTCGATTGTTGCCGCGTTGCGACGAGCGCGGCCGCGTCCGCGAGCATGCGGCGGTCGACATCGCAGAGCGACACGACCTCCACGGGCGCCACCTGCACGAGGCGGAGAAGGTCCGTCTTGCCGTACCAGCCCGTCCCGATCAGGCCGACGCGCTTGCGCGGCGCGGTCGCCTGCCAGGGGATACCGGAAAAGGGGGATGCCGCCAGCGCGGCGGCGCTCGTTTTCAGGAATTCGCGACGATGCATCGGAGCTCCATCGCCCGGCGCACCCTACACCCGCGCGGCGCCGAGATCAGAGGTGCAGTACGGGCAGCGCGTTGCCGTGATCGGGATGCGCGAGACGCAGAACGCCGCGCCGATGATGACGCCGACTGCCAGGTCGAGGACGTTGCCGCGGGCCGCGAACTGCTTGAATCCCTCGAGCATGATGACCTCTTCGGGAAAGAGCGGGCCGATATTACTCCCAACGTGAAATTGCTAAAAATTTCGCTGAGTGCTATTTTCGTAGCACCTTTTCGGCGCCCGCTTCGTCTAAGCCTGTAGCCGAACGCGCCATGACCACGAACCACCGCGATCTCAGCCGCCGGGAACGGCAGATTCTGGATATCCTCTACCAACACGGCCGGGCGACCGCGGCCGAGGTGCAGGCTGCGCTGCCCGAACCGCCGAGCTATTCGGCGGTTCGCGCGCTCTTGCGTATTCTGGAAGACAAAGGCCACGTCCGCCACGAGCAGGACGGCCCGCGGTACGTCTACGTTCCCACGCTGGGCCGCGAGAACGCGAAGCGGTCCGCGCTTCGGCACATTCTGCAGACATTCTTCGACGGGTCCGCCGAGCAGGCGATCTCCGCGCTGCTCGACGGCTCGTCCGCGAAGCTTTCCGGGGCGGAGCTCGATCGGCTCGCGCGTCTGATCGAGAGCGCTCGCAAGAGCGGGGTATAGATCAATGGACATCGCTCACCTGCCGCTCGCGATCGACGCGGCGATCAAGTCCTCCGTCGTCCTGGCGGGCACATTTGCCGCCGCGTGGCTGCTCCGGCGCGCGTCCGCCGCGGCGCGGCACCTGGCGTGGGCGCTCGGTCTTGCGGGTACGCTGCTGGTGCCCGCGCTGTCTGTCGGGCTGCCTCGGTGGGAAGTGCCGCTCGTCCGCGTGAGCTCGCCTGAATCGGCGCCAGTGGCCGCCCCGGCGCAGACTTCCGCGATCGTCCATCGGCCACATGCAGCGATCGCACGCGCCGATCACGGTGGGACAGTCCAGGCGCCCCCGATGTCGACGGCATCCTCGCAGGCGGAAACATCTGCGCCCCGCGCCGCCACGTTCGGCGTCGACCTTGGTTCGCTGCCCTGGACGACGCTGCTGCTGATCGGCTGGGCGGCAGGCGCGGTGATCGTCCTCGGACGCGTGCTGCTGGGCCTCGCCGCGGTGCAGTGGATCTCGCGCCGGACGGCGGTCGTCAGCGACGCGCCGTGGAGCGCGCAGGCGCGCGCCCTTGCGGCGTCGCTCGGTCTGACGCGCGTGCGGTTTCTGCGTTCGTCGAACGCCTCGATGCCGATGGCGTGGGGAATCCTGCGCGCCTCGATCCTCATGCCGGCCGACGTGGACGCCTGGTCCGCGGATCGCCTGCGCATCGTCCTGCTGCACGAGCTCGCGCACGTGAAGCGCCGCGACTGCGCCACGCACGTCTTCGCGCAGATCGCGTGCGCCGTCTACTGGTTCAATCCGCTCGCGTGGATTGCCGCGCGCCGCCTGCGCACCGAACGCGAGCGCGCGTGCGATGATCTCGTGCTCTCGGCCGGCACGCGCGGGTCCGACTACGCGAACGAGCTGCTCGAGGTTGCGCGTGTGATGCGTGCCGGCCGTTTCCCCGCCGTGCTCGCGGGCGCCACGCTGGCGATGGCGCATCGATCGCAGCTCGAAGGGCGCCTCATCGCGATTCTCGATCCGACGCTTTCGCGCCACGGCCTCTCCCGTCTGCGCGCGGCCGCCGGCACCGCGCTCTTCGCGCTGCTGCTCGTGCCGATTGCGTCGCTGCAGCCGTGGGTCGAGGAACCGGAGGCGCTGCACGCCGCCGCGATGAAGTCGCCGGCGCAGCCCATGCCGCAGCCGGCGCCAGCGCCGCAGCCGCAGGCCGCGCCCCAGCGCGAGAAGGCGGTTGCGATCGAACACGCGCACACGAGCGTTCACACCACAAGTGCGGAAACGGTCGGCTCCCGGATCGCGAACAGCGTTTCGACGTCGATCGCAAACAGCGTCGCCGCAACGGCCGGAGATATTGCCGGCAATGTGGCGGAGAGCGTCGTCGATCCCGTGGTGGATGCGGCGGGCGTGCAGGCGGGCGAAAAGGGGTCGACCGCCGATCCTCGCAGACTCAACGCCCTGATCGAAGCGCTGAAAGACTCCGATCGCGAAGTGCGGGAGACCGCGCTCGCCGCGCTCGCGGAGATGCGCGACCCGCGCGTCTTCGATCCGTTGACTGCCGCGCTCAAGGACGCCAGCCCCGATATCCGCCAGCAGGCGGCGTTCGGCCTCGGCCAGTTGCGCGATGGCCGCGCCATCGAGCCGCTGACCGCGGCCTTGAAGGACGCCAACGCGGACGTGCGCGAGCAGGCGGCGTTCGCACTGGGACAGCTGCGCGCGAAGGCATCTGTGCCGGCGTTGTCCACCGCGCTGAAGGACACCGATGCAGACGTCCGCGAACAGGCCGTGTTCGCCCTGGGTCAGATTCGCGACGCCAGCGCAATCGACGCGATCGCGCCTGCGCTGCACGACACCGACGCCAACGTCCGCGAGCAGGCGGCCTTCGCGCTCGGACAGATCCGCGATCACCGCGCCGTCGAGCCGCTCATCTCCGCGCTGAAGGACGAGAAGCCCAATGTGCGCGAGCAGGCGGCATTCGCGCTCGGCCAGCTTCGCGACGGCCGCGCCGTCGAGGCGCTCGTGATTGCGCTGAAGGACGCCACGCCTGACGTCCGCGAGCAGGCGGCGTTCGCCCTGGGTCAGATTCGCGACCCGCGCGCCATCGATGGTCTGACCGCCGCGCTGAAGGACGCGAATTCGTCCGTTCGCCAGCAGGCAGCATTCGCGCTCGGCCAAATCCGCTAGTCACGCGCTGACCGCCGATGATCGCCAGAGGGTGATCGCGGCGGGGTGTTGTCACAGATGCTGTTTTCTTAGCAGGAGCCGAACCATGAGTCCCGTCACCGTCTTCTTCCGCACGCTCCTCCGATCGAGCGCGCTCTTCCTCGGCGTTGCCGCAGTGTTCCTGCATCCGCCGGCCGACTGGCGCGCCGCGTCGCAGATGGTCGTCGGCGCGCAGCAAGCCGCGTCGGAGCAGGCGATTGACGGACTCATCGCGCTCCTGAAGGACACGGACGCGGGCGTTCGCCGCCAGGCGGCGCGTTCGCTCGCCGAACTGGGCAGCACGCGCGCCGTGCCGGCGCTGGCCGCGGCCATCAAAGACGCCGACGTCGACGTCCGCGCGTCGGTCGTCAGCGCGCTGGGTGACCTGAACGATCCGCGATCGAGCGCCGCGCTGCGCGAAGCGCTGAAGGACGACTCGGTCGCCGTACGCGCGCGCGCGGCATCGGCGCTCGGCGATCTCGGCGACGCGACCGCGGTTGATGCGCTCATCATCGCGGCGCACGACAAGAGCCCGGACGTCCGCAAGCGAGCCATCGCGGCGCTCGGCGATATTCACGATCCCAAGGCCATGGAGACGCTGACGCAGGCGTTGAAGGATGAAGATCCGGCGATTCGGCGCGCGGCGGCCGCGGCGATTGCGGATCTGGACGGCGATAACGATGGAGCAGGCCACAACGTGCCGCATCCACACCCGCACCCGCACCCGCACCCACACCCCAACCCGAACCCGAATCCGCACCCGCACCCGAACACGCACCCGCTGAGGATTCGATGATGCCGCTCGCAGCGATGCTCGCCGTTGCCATGATCGTCACCGTC
>JAICSD010000065.1 GCA_025937075.1 Vicinamibacteria bacterium
AAACGTTCTGTGTGCGGCTTCCGCGCGCGGTTGTGCGCGAAGAAAGGGGACAACCGCCATTTTTTGCGAAAAAAGGGGACAACCGCCATTTTTTGCAAAAAAAGGGGACAACCGCCTTTTTTTGCGAAAAAAGGGGACAACCGCGTTTTTTTGAAAAAAATGGCGGTTGTCCCCTTTTTCGGGGGGGGGCCGCTGCCCGGGGGTGGCTCCGGGCTACTCGCCGAGCGCTTTGGCGGCGACGGCGAGGACGCGCGGGACGCGGAAGGGTTTGGTCAGATACCCCGATACGCCCAGGTTGACTGCCTCGATCGCGCTCGCCTCGGTGGAGAAGCCCGTAATGATAATGACCGGCAGATCGGTCTTCAGGCGCCGCGCCTCCCGGATGACGGTCAGGCCGTCGATGCCGGGCATCTTCAAGTCCGTGATCAGCAGATCGTATGGCGTCGTCCGAAGGCGATCGAGCGCCGTCCGTCCGTCGAACGCGAGGTCGACGTCGTACTCTGCCAGCGCGAGCGTCTTCGACAGCAGATCCCTGATGCTCGCCTCATCGTCCACGACCAGCACACGCGGCCGGCCTTGTACGGTCGGGGTCGTCGGCGGTCGAACCTGAGGCTGAGCGGCCGCCACCGTTGCGGGACGTGCGCCCCTGGTACGCTGATTTTCCAACCACGCGTCGATATCGCGCTTGCGGAATCTCCACTGCCGTCCGACGCGTACAGCCGGCAGCTTGCCGGCCTTGATCAGCCGATAGACGGTGCGCAGATTGACTTGCAGGTACTCCAGGACCTCTTCGGTCGTCAGGAAACTTTCATCGATCATGTGCGGAGTCGTCTGTCACTTTACCACTGAAGGCGCTGCTGGCAGTTCGATGGTGAACTCGGCCCCCCCTGTTGGCAGATTCTGCACAGTGATGGTCCCGCCGTGTTCCTGGACGATGCCGTAGGTGATCGCGAGGCCGAGGCCCGTACCCTGGCCGACTTCCTTGGTGGTGAAGAAGGGATCGAAGATCCGCGGGAGCGCCTCCGGCGCGACGCCCGAGCCGGTATCGCGGACGCCAACCCTGACGCGATCGCCCGTGCTTTCGGTGGTAATCGTGATGCGACGCGGCGACGCGGAGCGTTCGAGCACTGCGTGCTCCGCGTTGATCAGGATGTTGAGGAACGCCTGCTGCAGCAGCAGCGAATCGCCGAGCACCGGCGGAACGCTCTCGGTGTGCGGCTCGAAGACGACCTCGATCGCGTGGCGCTGCAGGTTCGCTGCGCGGCTCGCGAGCGCGCGGGAGACGACGCGATCGACGCTGACGCGGCGGCGCGACATGCGCCGCGAGCCGGCGAACACCAGTAGATTGCGGACGATCTTCGCGGCTCGATCGGCGTCCTGATAGATCTGTCGGAGTTCCTTTCGCACCGGGCGCGCGGCGTCCGACATGAGCAGCAGCTCGAGATGGCCCTGCACACCCTGCAGCGGATTGTTCATCTCGTGCGCGATGCCCGCGACGAACTGGCCGAGGGAGGCGAGCTTTTCCGACTGCGCCAGCCGCTCCTGCAGGCCGATGCGTTCCTGTTGCAGCTCGGTTTCGCGCGTGACGTCTCGCGCGACGAGCACGCGGCCCGTCGCCTGCCGGTCCGCGCTGACGAGCGGCGTCGACGTCAGCAGAAAAATGCCGGCGAGGAGATCGTCTTTGACGGGCTGTGATCCGCAGGCGGATCCGGCCGTCGTTTCCAGCCACCCGATGGTTGCCGGCGAGACGAATTCCGCGATGGGCTGCTGGATCAGTTCCTCGCGTGAGACGCCGGCGCGTGCCGCGAACGCGTCGTTCGTCTGCACGATCCGCATGCGGCCGTCGACGACGACGACGAGGTCGATGAGCGAGTTGAACGTGTCTTCGAGAAGCCGCCGCTGCTGCAGGACGTCGTCGAGCAGTTGGACGTTCTCGATCGCAATCGAGAGCTGGCGCGAGATCTCGTACGAGAATTCGAGCAGCTCGTCGAGCTGCGTCTCGCTGATGCCGACCCGCGGCAGGATGATGAGCGATCCGAGCGCGCGGCGCCATCCGCGCAGCGGCGCGAGCACGCGCGTGCCGTCGAACACCGGCCGCTGCAGGCGCAGCGCGCGCGCGGCGATGTGTGTGCGGTCCTCGACTGCGACCCTGGGATCAGGTCCCGGATCGGTGCCGCCGCCCCCCGTATCGGGGTCAGCCCCCCGGGGCGTGGAAACCGTCAGCGCCAGCTCCCGGGCGCGGCGATCGTGCAGCCAGATGTCGATTTGCCGGGCGTCGAGCAAGTCGGCGGCGGACGTGGTCATCTTCCGCAGCGCGTCTGGAAGCGACTGGGTGGACGTCGCGTCGCGGGAAAACGCGAGCAGGAGATCGCGGAGCCCGGTGTGAAACCGCACTTCCCGCTGCAGCTGCGGAAGACCAGGTGTCGGTTCTAAACTCATCGGCATCAATATCTTACGCGCGTGCGCTACTCTTGAAAGATGCCGCAGGACGGCCAAACCCCTCGCGGCGCGTCTAAACCTACTGAGAACGTGACCTCCCTCGGCGTGGCGTCGACGGACGAAGAGCTGGTCGCCCGTTCCATGGGGGGCGATCTCGACAGCTTCAACCAGCTCGTTTTGCGCTGGGAGCGGCCGATCTATGCCCTCGCCTACCGGGTTATCGGCCGCGAAGACGACGCCCGGGATGTCTGCCAGGAGACGTTTCTCCGCGCCTTCCGCGCCCTTGGCGGCTTCAAGGGGCAGGCGAAGTTCTCGTCATGGCTGTATCGGATCACGCTGAACCTCTGCCGCGACTGGATTCGACGGCAGCGGCGGCAGCCCGTCGCGCAGGCGCCGGAAGGGGTCGACCTCCTCGACCTCGCGACGGAAACGACGCCCACCGAATCCATCGAGGACCTCGTTGCGCGGCGCGAGTTGTCGCATGCGGTTGCGCGCGCCATGGCGTCGCTCCCCGACGAGCAGCGGACGGCGATCATTCTCAAGGAGTACCACGGGCTGACCTTTCAGGAGATCGCCGATCTCCTCGACTGCCCGTTGAGCACGGTGAAAACACGGTTGTATCAGGGGCTCACCGTTCTGCGGCGGCAGCTTGCCGGCGCGGGATTGACCGGTGACTCGCTGACGGGACGATCTTGACGATCACGAACGATCATGCCTACGAAGTGCGATAGCGAACAACTGGTTTCGTATCTCTACGACGATCTGTCCGGGGAGGATACGGCGGCGTTCGAACGGCATCTGCGCGGCTGTGCCGCGTGCCGCGACGATCTCGCCGGATTCCAAAGCTTGCGGTCGACGTTGACAACGTGGGCGCCTCCGCAACCCGATCTCGCATTCGAGATCGCCGATAACCGGGCTGCCGCGCAGGCGGCCGTCCCCGCGCGCCTGCACCCCCCCGCGCACCGGCACGCGTCCTGGCGCGCGTGGTGGACGCCGGCCGCCGGCTTGGCCGCCGCTGCGGTGCTCGTGCTGGCCGCCGCGTCAGCGCTCGCGCACGTCGAAGTCCGCGTCGGCAGCGACGGCTTCTCCGTTCGAACCGGATGGAGCACGAATCCGGCGCAGGCGTCCACCGTGGTTCCATCGGCGGCGCCTCGCGTCGATTTGGCCAGGTTCGATGCATCGGTTGCCGATATGCAGCGGCGGCTCGACGAACTGGAGGCCGAATCCCACAAGCCGGTGACGCCGTCGGCGGTTCGCATGGTGTCGACGGGCGGCGCAAATCACATGTCTGATACGGAGATTCTGACGCGCGTTCGCGATCTCCTCGCGCAGAGCGAGTCCCGGCAGCAGCGCGAGCTCGCCATCCGGATTGCGCAGGTGGTCCGCGACGTCGACGCGCAGCGTACGGCCGACCTCTCCCGCATTCAGCAGGGGCTGGGGCGCATCGATGCCATGACGACGGCGGACGCCGCCGCGCATCGCGAGCTTGCCAATTACGTGATTACGTCCACGCGGCAACAGAAGTAGATCAGGTGCAATCGTGAAGGCAACAGTTGTCATCGTCATCGCGTTCGCGGCTGCTGCGCCGGCGTTCGGGCAGAGCGCCAGCCAGGATCCAGTGCAATCGCCCGCTCCGCCCCCACCCGCGACGGCCATCGCGGCGCCGCACAGTGAGGCGAGGCAGCAGCAGGTCCGGATGATGGAGGGTGTCATCGTCGCGGCGGTGCGAAACGGCGCGGAAGGTCTGGCGCGGCAGCTGCAGGTCTCCGAGCCCGGCAGTCTCATCGTGACCGGCACGGCTCGCGCCCGCGGGTTCGCGCTCGAAGGGTACGGCGTATTTTTCGACGTCGACGTGCCGCAGATGAAGCAGAGCGTCGCGTGGTCGACGATGATGCTGCTGCGAGACGCCAGGCGGCAGCAGTTGGAGCAGGTGCTCGCGTCCAACGCCGACCCGGACATGAAGCGGCGGGCGCGCGCGGATCTGCAGCGCCTCGAGGCTTCTGTCGGACCGATTCCGCTCCCCCCGGCCCGGGCCGATGCGTCGCCGGTCGCGCAAGGGGCGCCCGGACGTGTCGCCGCGCAGAATTTGGCGGACAGGCCTGGTGTGCCGGTCCCCGTCGA
This sequence comes from Vicinamibacteria bacterium, assembly GCA_025937075.1. The sequence continues at coordinate 4,561 of JAICSD010000065.1, forward strand.
CCAGAGCGATCCGAACCAGCTCTACACCGAGTCGATCAAGTCGGCGCTGATCGACGCGATGCTGAACTACAGCGGCCCGATGGATCTCGGGCCTGACGAGTGGCTGACGATTGCCGCGCGCGACAGCGACGGCCCGTTGATGCCCGGCGCGGTCGACGATGCCTCGACCATCGTGCTGCGGGTGAAGGGCAGCGACGTCGCCGCGTTCCTCGCGAAGAAGATCACGCCGGAGGAAGCGCGCAAGCGCGTCCAGGTTAAAGAATTCTGAGATCGGGTTCTCGGGTGCTCGGGGTTCTCAGGGTGCTCGGGTGCTAAGATTCGGCGATGAAGCGTCTCGGCGTAGTCGCGATCCTCACTGTTCTGACTGCCGGTTGCGGGCCGCAGGTTGATCTGAAGAAGTCGCTGCAGGTCACCGACGTACTGGGCGGCTATTACGACGCTGGCGTCGTCGACGGACGCAACAAGATCGTTCCCAGCATCACCTTCACGATCCACAAGAACACGTCCTCCTCGATTCATCCTTTGCAGCTGAACGTGTACTTCCGGCAGTTGCCGCTGCCGGGGACGACGCCGGCCGACGGCAAGACCGAATCGGATTGGGAAGACGTGTTCGTGCAGAACGTCGATTTCCATGGCGATACGACGGAGCCGCTGACGGTTCGGCCGAAGGTCGGCTACACGGGAGATCCGCCGCAGACGCGCGCGGACATGCTCAAGAACAGCCACTTCCAGGACATCCGCGTCCACATCTTCGCGAAGCACAGCTCGGCGCAGTGGGTCGAGATCGGCGTCTACGATCTGCCGCGCCAGCTGCTCACGCCGCAACACTGAGCGGCGTGTGGGGCCCACCGTACCCTCCGCCGGCCTGCAGCGCCGGCTCGGGCCGCTCGACGCGGCCGCCATCGTCATCTCGAACGTCATCGGGGGCGGCATCTTCTTCGTCCCGGTGATCGTCGCGGGGATGGTGCCGCAGCCGATGTGGATGATCGGTGTGTGGGCGGTCGGAGGAGCGCTGGCGTTCTTTGGCGCGATGGCGTACGCGGAGCTTGCCGCGCTGCGACCGCAGGCTGGCGGCGAGTACGTGTACCTGCGGGACGCCTTCGGCCCGATGGCCGCGTTCCTCACCGGGTGGACCTCGTTCGTGGCGGGCTTCTCAGGCGCGATTGCCGCGAGCGCGCTGGCGTTTGCGGATTACATCGGGCGCTTCGTACCGGCGGCCGCGTCTGGTGATCCCCTCCTTCATGTCCCCGGCCTCGTCGTGTCGCCGCGCGCGATTGTGGCGCTCACAGCGATTGGGGCCCTGACGCTGATCCATGTGCGCGGCCTCGGGCCCGGGCGGCTGCTGCAGAACACGCTCGCCGCCTTGAAGGTCAGCGCGATCGCGCTCTTCGTTGCGATCGGGCTCGCGGCGGGCCGCGGCAGCGGCGCGCACTTCGCCAGCGCGGCCAGCGTCGCGCCCGTATCGTTTCTGCTCGCGCTCGTCCCCGTGATGTTCAGCTATTCGGGGTGGAACGCGGCTGCATACGTCGCGGAGGAGGTCCGCGAGCCCGCGCGCAACGTGCCGCTCGCGCTCTCAATCGGAACGATCAGCGTCGTGCTGCTCTACGTCGCCCTCAACGTGCTGTACGTGTATGCGATGCCCGTGCGCGAACTCGCCGCCGTGCCGGGCAGCCGGCTGATGGACACGGTCGCCGAGCGGCTGTTTGGATTCGTCGCTGGAGACGTGCTCGCGCTGTTCACGATCGTGAGCCTCGCGGCGAGCATCAGCGCGATGGTGATCGCGGGACCCCGCGTCTACTTCGCCATGGCGCGAGACGGACTGTTCGTGCCGTCGGCCAGTACGGTCCACCCGAAGTTTCACACGCCAGCGTCGGCCATCCTCGCGCAGGGCGTGTGGAGCGGCGTGCTCGTCCTCTCGGGCACGCTGTCGCAGCTCGTGAGCTACACCGGCTTCGCGGTCGTGCTGTTCTCCGCGATCGCCGTGCTCGCGCTCTTCGTGCTGCGGCATCGGCACCCGGACGCGCCGCGGCCGTTTCGCGCGCTCGGGTATCCGTGGGCCCCCGCGATCTTCGTCGGCGCGAGCGCGGTCATCGTGATGAACGAAATCTGGCGGAACGGACCGACGGCGGCCGCCGGCCTCGCGGTTATAGCTGCCGGGGTGCCCGCGTACTTTCTCGTCCGGCGACGAGCGCGGCGAGCGTAAGGAGCGCGAGCGTGCCGTCGCTCGCCGCAAACAACAGGAACGATGCGGGCGAGTGGCGGAGGGCGTAGTCGAGCACGAACGCAACAGCTCCTGCGCCTTTCAAACCAGGCCCCATCACCCACATGTACCAGCGGCCGGCCACCGGATCGCGCCACGGCAGGTAGTAGCCCGCCGACACCGCGAGGAGAAACAACCCGTTCAGATCGGAAAAGATGCGAGGGGTGGGAGGCGCGACGCCGAACCAGGTGGCCAGCATGACCGGCGCCACGAGGAGGACGGCGCCGACGACGCCGTCATACACGAGGGAGACGAGGGCGACGCGTCGAAGAAATTGCAGATGGATGATTGCAGATTGCTGATTTCTCAACGTGAAATCCAATCTGCAATCTCAATCTGCGATCGGCGATTCACCGAATCTTCTTCAAGTCTCCCTGATAGGTGACCGTTTCGTTCGGCGTAATCACGACATCGAACTCTTCCGGCTGGTAGCCGTCGGCTTTCACCGACACGCGATGGCGCCCCCCGTTCAGCGGAAGCTTCTGGAACACGCCATCCATCGAATCGATCGTGCCGACGAAATAACCATCGACGTACACTTTGGCATCGCGCGGCTTCACCTTCAGACGCAGCGAGCCTTGATCTTCGTCGCGCGCACCCTGCGAGTAGCTCTGCGCATAGCCATAGTTGCCGGCGTACCCGAAATCGTCGCCTTCGTACCAGGGATCCACCATCCAGGGGAAGCCGAGCCCGAACCCGTACCCGAGCATGTACGGCGAATAGAACGGCGAGTAGTAGTTCCCGTAATAGGAGTTGCCGTAGTAATACGGCGACCCGTAGTAGTAGTAGCCGAACGGATCGTAGCGGCCGAGATAGTACCCGCGCCCGTCAGGCCGCGGCGTGGTGCGCTGCGTGGCGCTGTCTGTCGCCGGACGATCGCCGCGGGGCCGCGCCCAGTTCGGTACGGCTTGGGTTCCGCTCTCGTGCGAAGGGCTTGATCCCTGCCGCGCGGGCGTCGCCGAACGCGTGCCCGACGAGCTGCCGCTGGACGGCTGGGACGCGCTGCTGCCGCCCGAACTGCCGCGCGGCACGGCCTGACCGGTGCTCGTTCCACCAGCCTGGGTGCGATGCTGCGGTGCTTCCTCGCGATACGCCGCGCGTGACCCGCCAAATCCCATCGTCGGAACAGAGGCGGATGACGAGCCGGATGCGATCGCGCTCGAGATGCTGCCAGAGGAGGCCGCCGATGCCGCCGGTGTCGCGGGTGCGCTTCGCGCGCCGCTGTCGGCAACGGTCGGGCGGTCGATGGCCGTCCGATCTGCCGCAGGGGTGCCGCCTGACTCGGCGGGTTTCTGCGCCAATGCTGGAGCCGCCGCTACGGCCAGGGCCGCGGCCACCATGCTGAGGCGAAATGTAAGAAGTCTCATGTGCGCTCCTCCGCGCCCGAAAGCTGGACGTCCAACAGGGCAATTCTGCAACACATTTGCCACAGACGATCGTCGAATTCTTTGGATAAGACGCGTCTGCGGCCGGCGAGGTGTCCTGTGCCTGGGGCTGCCTGTCCGCTTCGGAGGACGGGTGCTGAAGCGCCGAAGGCGGGGGGCGCGAGTGGTAGACTGCGATTTTGGCCGCTTTCATGACGTTCCATTCGACAACCGTCCTCGGGGTTCGCCACAACGGGCAGGCCGTGATGGCCAGCGACGGGCAGGTCACGCTTGGCGACACCGTCGTCAAGCAGCGGGCGCGCAAGATCCGGCGTCTTTATAACGATCGGATTCTCGCGGGTTTTGCCGGCTCGGCCGCGGATTCGTTTGCGCTCTTCTCGCGGTTCGAGGCAAAGCTGGAGCAGTACCGCGGCAACTTCGACCGGGCCGCGGTGGAGCTGGCGAAGGACTGGCGCACCGACCGGATGCTGCGCAGGCTCGAAGCCATGCTCCTCGTGATGGATGCGAACTCCACGTATCTGCTCTCGGGCAACGGCGACCTGATTGAGCCCGACGACGGCATCGTCGCGATCGGATCGGGCGGCGCTTACGCGCTGGCTGCGGCCAAGGCGCTCGCGCAGCACACGTCGCTCGACGCCCGGACGATTGCGGAACAGGCGATGCACATCGCTGGGGCGATCTGCATCTATTCCAACGAGATCCTCACGATCGAAGTGCTGTGACGATTTCCTGACCGTTGCTTTCATGCCTATCTATCTTCCCGAGACCACGTCCTCGACGCTGCAGTCGCTGACGCCGCGGCAGATCGTCGCGGAGCTGGACAAGTACGTCGTCGGCCAGCACCAGGCGAAGCGCGCCGTCGCGATCGCGTTGCGCAATCGGATGCGCCGCAGAAAGCTTCCGGCCGAGATGGCCGAGGAAGTCGTGCCCAAGAACATCCTCATGATCGGCCCGACCGGCGTGGGCAAGACCGAGATCGCGCGGCGGCTCGCGAAGCTGGCGCAGTCGCCGTTTCTGAAGGTCGAAGCCTCGAAGTTCACCGAGGTCGGATACGTCGGGCGCGACGTCGAATCCATGATCCGCGACCTCACCGAGATTTCGGTGGAAATGGTCCGTGAGGAACGGACGTCCGAAGTCCGCGAGAAGGCGCGTCAGAATGCCGAAGAGCGCGTCCTCGATCTGCTGCTCCCGCCGCTTCCGCCTGCGTCCGAGTACGACGAGCAGGCCTCGTCGATCCGGGATCAGGCGCAGCGCACGCGCGAAAAGCTGCGCGAACAGCTCCGCGACGGGCGGCTCGATCAGAAGCAGGTGGAGATCGACGTCCGTGAGCGCTCGTTCCCGTCCTTCGAGATCATCGCCGGGTCGTCGGTCGAGGAAGTCGACATCAACGTGAAGGACATGCTGCCGGGGCTGTTTCAGGGGCGCACGAAAAAACGGCGCGTCCGCGTCCCGGAGGCGCTCGACGCGCTTGAGCAGGAAGAAGCGCAGAAGCTCGTCGACATGGACACCGTCGCGCGCGCGGCGGTCGAGCGCGCGCAGGAGTCCGGCATCATCTTCATCGACGAGATCGACAAGGTTGCCGGCCGTGAAAGCGGCCAGGGGCCGGACGTGAGCCGGGAAGGCGTGCAGCGCGACATCCTTCCGATCGTCGAAGGCACGACCGTCAACACGAAATACGGAATGGTCCGTACCGACCACATCCTGTTCATTGCGGCGGGCGCGTTTCACGTCTCCAAGCCGTCGGACCTGATTCCCGAACTGCAGGGGCGTTTTCCAATCCGCGTCGAACTCGAAGCCCTCGGCCGCGAGGATTTCGTTCGCATCCTGACGGAGCCCAAGAGCGCGCTCGTGCGCCAGTACACGGCGCTGCTGTCGACCGAAGCCATCGAGCTGCAGTTCACCAGCGGCGCAATCGAGCGCATTGCCGATTTCGCGGCGCTCGTGAACGATCGCACCGAAAACATCGGCGCGCGGCGGCTGCACACGGTCATGGAGAAGCTGCTCGATGAGCTGTCGTTCGAGGCGCCGGACATGGGCGGCCGCGAGGTGACGATCGACGATGCCTACGTCGACCGGATGTTGAGCGACATCGCCCGCAACGAAGATCTCTCGCGGTATATCCTCTAACGCCGTGGTTCTGCGCCGAACCGGTCGCGCCGCGCTGATCATGCTGGCGGCGCTCGTCTGCGGCTGCGGCAAGAAGGGGCCGCCGCTCCCACCGCTCAATCTGGTCCCGGACCGTCCCGCGAATACGGCGGGCCGCGTGGCCGGCGACACCGTGTATCTGTCGATCACCGTCCCGTCGAAGAACGCGAACGGACGCGGTGCGCTTGCGCTTGATCATCTGGAGATCTACGCCGTCACCGTCGATGCCGGAGCGACGGTCCCGCCCAACCGCGAGCTCTTGACCAAGGCCCACGCTATCGCGTCGATTCCGATCAAGCCGCCGGCGGATCCGGATGAAGCACCCGATGAAACCGCGCCGCCCGACACCCGGCCCGGCGGTGGCGACAAGATCGTCTTTGCAGAACATCTCACGGACGCGCAGACGACGCCGGAAGTGACCGCAAAGCCTTCGACGGCGGCCGCAACGCCGGCGCCTCAGGGTTCGGGCGCCGCCGCGGCTCCGGGAGCTGCCGGGATGTCGACGCCAACTGTGCCGCCGCTCACCTCGCCTGAGTCCGTGCCCGCGACCGGCGGAGGTGGAGGGGTCGTCGGGGTGCCTTCCGCGCTGCCGCAGACGCCGGCACCTGAACCCGCGACGTCCGGCGGGGAAGAAGCTGAAACATCGAGTTCAGCGGTCCCGGCGGCGTCACCGCAGGCGGGCTCACCCACGCCCGCCGCTCCGCCGAAGCCGGCGTCGACCGTCACGCGGGTCTACGTCATCCGCGGCGTCACGAAGAAGGGCCGTCCGGGTACGCCGTCTGCACGTGTTGTCGTGCCGATCGTGCCCCCGCCGCCTCCGCCGTCGAACGTCTCGGCGGATTTCGGGGAGACGAGCGTCACGATCAAGTGGTCCGCGCCGGAAGCCGCGGGCGGCCAGCACGCGCCGTTCGCCTATAACGTGTACGCGTATGACAAGTCTCAACCGGGGGAGGCGCCGCCGCCGCTCGTGTCGATGCCGCCGCCGCTCAATCCGCAGCCGCTCGACACGCCTGCGCTCGAGCACGGCGGCGCGGAGCCCGGAAAGGAACAGTGCTTCGTCGTCCGGACCGTTGAAACGATTGCGTCAACGTCGATTGAAAGCGAGGCGAGCGCTCCGGTGTGCGTCACGCCCGTGGATCGCTTTGCGCCAGCGGCGCCGACCGGACTTGCCGCCGTGGCCACGACCGGCGCGATGAACCTGATCTGGGACGCGAACCACGAACCGGACGTTGCGGGCTACCTGGTCTTGCGCGCGGAATCGCCGGGTGACACACTGCAGCCGCTCACGCCCGAGCCGATCCGGGAGACGCGGTTCCGCGACACGACCGCGCAGCCGGGCGTGCGCTATGCGTATGTCATTGTCGCGGTCGACCGCGCGGGGAACCGGAGCGCGCCGTCGGCGCGTGTCGAAGAGACGGCTCGATGAAGCGTATCTACAGGATTGATTACCGCGGCACGCCGCGGCACGCGATCGAAGAGGACGGACGCTGGCGCCTGCTCGACGGAGATCTGTTCGCCGGCTACGAAGCCGGCGCTGAGATTGCCTCCTCGGGCCACCAGCTCCTGGCACCCGTCACGCCGTCGAAAATCGTGGCGATCGGCTTGAACTACAAGGACCACGCGGCTGAGCAGGGCAAGCCGCTGCCGAAGGAGCCGATGATGTTCATGAAGCCGTCCACGGCCGTCATTGGTCCCGGCGAATCAATCGTGCTGCCAGAAGGCGCCGGCCGCATCGAACACGAAGCGGAAGTAGCGGTCGTGATCGGGAAGCGCGCATCGCACGTGCCGGAGGACCGCGCCCGTGAGTACGTGCTCGGCCTGACCTGCATGAACGACGTCACGGCGCGTGAACTGCAGGCGAAGGACGTGCAGTACACCCGCGCGAAAGGCTTCGATACGTTTGCCCCGCTCGGCCCGTGCATTGCCCTGGACGTCGACTACAACGCGCCAGGTGGCCTGACGATCGAAGGTTGGGTGAACGACGACCGGCGCCAGGCGTCGTCCACGAAAGAGCTGATTTTTTCAATCGATACACTCGTCGCCTTCGTCAGCCGCGTCATGACGCTGCTGCCCGGCGACGTCATTTCCACCGGCACGCCTGCCGGCGTCGGCCCGCTCAAAGCCGGCGACCGCGTCACCATCATGGTCGAGGGCGTCGGCGAATTGAGCAATCCCGTCGGCCAGGGCATCACACTGCGAGGAGCACGTTCATGAAGATCTTCATCGACACCGGCCACATCAAGGACATCGAAGCGCTGGTGCCGCTCGGCATCATCGATGGCATCACGACGAACCCGTCGCTGCTGGCGAAGGAGCAGGGGGACTACCGCGAGAACCTCAAGAAGATCTGCGACATCGTCCAGGGGCCGGTGAGCGCCGAGGTCACCGAGCTCGTCTGGGACGCGATGGTGCGCCAGGGACGCGATCTCGCCGCGATCGACAAGCACATCGTCGTCAAGGTTCCGCTGACGCGCGACGGCATCCGCGCGTGCAAGACGCTGGCGGAGGAAGGGGTCCGCGTCAACGTCACGCTGTGTTTCTCGGCGACGCAGGCGCTGCTCGCCGCAAAGGTGGGCGCGACGTACATCAGCCCGTTCGTCGGCCGGCTCGACGACATCTCGACGCACGGCATGGAGCTGATTCGCGACATCGTGGAGATCTACGAGAACTACGATTTCCATACGGAGGTGCTCGTCGCGAGCGTGAGGAATCCGATGCACGTGGTCGAAGCGGCACGGCTCGGGGCGGACATCTGCACGTGCCCGCCCGCGATCATCGATTCGCTCTTCAACCATCCGCTGACCGACAGCGGGTTGAAGAAATTCCTCGCCGACTGGGACAAGGCGTATGGCGCGGGCGCGAAAAAATAGATGACGACGCGCGATCGGAATCGACGAACGGGCGCGTCAACGCCCTCCGCCTTCTAATGGATCCCATCCGCCATCTCGAGGATCTCGAACGGCGCGCGGAACTCGGCGGGGGCGGGGAGCGCCTCGAGCGCCAGCACGAGGCCGGCAAGCTGACCGCGCGCGAACGCATCGACCTGCTGTTCGACCCCGGTTCGTTCCAGGAGATCGACAAGCTCGTCACGCACCGGTGCCGCGATTTCGGGATGGCCGAGCAGGTCATTCCAGGCGACGGGGTCGTGTGTGGCCAGGGGCGGATCGACGGACGGTCCGTGTATGCCTTCGCGCAGGACTTCACGGTGTTCGGCGGCTCGGTGTCGGAAACCAACGCCGCGAAGATCGTCAAGATCATGGACCTGGCGATGACGATGGGGGCGCCGATCGTCGGGCTGAACGATTCGGGCGGCGCGCGGATCCAGGAGGGCGTGCT
>JAICSD010000541.1 GCA_025937075.1 Vicinamibacteria bacterium
CCGGGGTCTGACCCCCTGCGTCGGTACGCAGAAATTGCTCGCGGTCCGCCAGCCACGCGCGAATCGCGGACGCCGTGGACTGGTTGAACGGGACAATCCGTTCCTTGCGGCCCTTGCCCAGCACTCGCACCACCCGGCCCGACACGTTCACGTCGTCGAGATCGAGGCCGACGAGCTCGCTCAGACGCAGACCCGAGGCATAGAACAGCTCCAGGATCGCGCGATCGCGGCGGCCAAGCGGACTCGAGCCATCCGGCTGCTCGAGCAGCTTCGACATCTCCTCGACCGCGAGGTGCGCCGGGATCCGCTGCTCCCGCTTTGGTGTTCCAACGAGCGCCGCCGGATCGTTCTCGAGCACACCTTCGCGCCGGAGGTAACGCCCGAGCGCACGAATGGCGGACAGCTTCCGCGCCGCCGACGCTTTCGACTGCCCGTTGCGATGCAACTCGCCGAGAAATGCGCGCGCCCCCAGATGATCGAGGTCGGCCGTCGTCAGATCGGCGACGCGGCGATTGAGATGCGACGCAAGAAACGTGAGGTATTGGGAAATATCGCTGTCGTAGGCGCGAATGGTGTGAGCCGACGCGTTCTCGTTGAGGCGGAGGTGCTCGAGAAACGCTTTCAGGTGCTCACGCATGCGGTCAGCCAGCGGTCCAGATCGTCGAGCGCGCGTTCGGAGATCGCGAGATTGCGATCCTTCTTGCTCTTGATGCGCCGCTCGAGCGGCGGAATCAGACCGAACGCGATGTTGGACGGCACATAGTGTTTCGGATCCGCATGGGATACGTAATAGGCCAGCGCGCCCATCGCCGTCGTCCGCGGCATCGCGGCCGGCGATTCACCCAGCGCCATCGCCGCGGCGTTGCGCCCTGCCATCAGGCCCGATGCGGCTGATTCCACGTAGCCTTCGACTCCGGACATCTGGCCCGCAAACAGCAGGTCGTCGCGCATGCGCGTCTGCCAGGTTTCGCGCAGCACCGTCGGGGAGTTCACGTACGTGTTGCGATGGATCATGCCGAAGCGAACGAACTCCGCCCGCTCGAGGCCAGGAACCAGGCGGAGGACCTCGGCCTGCGCGCCCCACTTCATCTGCGTCTGGAATCCGACCAGGCTGAAGTGATCACCGGCGATGTTGTCCTGACGGAGCTGGACGACGGCGTACGGTTCGCGCCCCGTGCGCGGGTCCGGCAGTCCCACCGGCTTCATCGGCCCGAATCGCAGCGTGTCCACGCCGCGGGACGCCATCACTTCGATCGGCAGGCAGCCCTCGAAGAATTTGGGCTGATCGAACTCGTGAACGCCCGCCTTCTCAGCGTCCATGAGCGCCGCGTAGAAGCGTTCGTATTCTTCGCGGGTGAAGGGACAGTTCAAATAATCGCCATCTTGAGTGTCCGACGCGCAGGCTGTCCCCTTTATTTGCGAAAAATGGCGGTTGTCCCCTTTTTTTGTGTGTTCCGGGCCGCGCAGGCTGCGGGACCACCGGGAGGCGCGATACACCTTCGTCATGTCGATCGAGTCGGCGAGGACGATCGGGCTGATCGCGTCGTAGAAGTACAAATGCGAGGAGCCGACGAGCGCCGCGATATCAGCGGACAGCGCGTCGGAGGTGAGCGGTCCCGTCGCGATGATCACCGGACCCTCCCCAGGGGACGGGATCGACGTGACCTCTTCGCGACGGACGGTGATGAGCGGGTGTGAGGCAATCGCGGCGGTCACGGCTTGCGAGAACCGCTCACGATCGACGGCGAGCGCCGCGCCGGCAGGCACGCGCGCCTCGTCTGCCGCGCGCATGACCAGCGACGAGAGACGCCGCATCTCTTCCTTCAGGAGCCCGACGGCGTTATCGAGCTTGTCGCCCCGAAA
>JAICSD010000350.1 GCA_025937075.1 Vicinamibacteria bacterium
AGTGCGCGACATATGGGTGTCCCTTCAGGAACTCGGCGATCGACCGGCGGAGCTGGCCGGTGCCATAGCCGTGGATGATGCGGACGCTTTTCACATCGCTCATCATCGCGTCGTCGATGAACCGCTCGACTTTCGTGAGCGCCTCGTCGGAGGTCGAGCCGATCACGTTCAGTTCGCTGAGCGAGGCCGTCCGCGGTGCCATGTCGACGTTCACGCGCACCTGCGGTTTGGGCGCACCCGAAACGGCGGCCGCGAGAACCCGAAGCTCTCCGATTTTCGCGCGCATCCGTTTCCCGCGGACGTCGACTTCCGCGTTGCCGTCCTGGATGGCCTGTACTGTTCCTTCGAGGCCCAGCGCTCCAACCGCGACGCGGTCACCGACTGCAGCGGGCCGCGACTGTTCCGCCGGCGACGCCGGAGCTGCTGACGCGGGACCGCTCACCGCCTCCCGCAGTTTCGTGCCGACCGCATCCAGTGCGCTGCGCGCGTCCGACCGCGCCGATCCGATTTCACCGGTCGGCACCAGGCGTGCGGCCTTGCGTTCCGCGTTCGACGCGATGGTCGATGCCCGCGCTTTCAGCCCCTCGACGACCGCGTCGATCTCGCGGCGCGCCTCGCGCATGCGCTCGTCGATGCGCTGGTCCAGCCTGCGGCGGAAGGTTTCTTCGCGGTCCTTGAGCTCCTGCTCGCGCGCGTGGAGACGCGCCTGCGTTTCGCGCACGGTCTGCTGCTCACGCGCAACGAGCCGCTTCTGGTGTTCGAGGTCCTGCAGTTCGCGGTCGATCTTCGCGAGATGTTCGGCGAGCTGCGCCTCGCGCTCGCCACGAACGCCGCGTGCCTGTTCGATGATGCTCTGCGGCAGCCCCAGCCGCGACGCGATCTCGAGTGCCAGCGAGCTTCCCGGAGATCCGTAGTTGAGGCGATAGGTCGGCGCAAACGTCCGGGGGTTGAAGCCGAAGCCGGCGGACGCCACGCCTTCCGTCGTGGATGCGTACGTCTTCAACGCATCGAAGTGCGTCGTCGCCACCACCATCGCACCGCGGCGCCGGAAATGATCGATGATCGCCATCGCGAGCGCCCCGCCTTCGTTCGGATCGGTGCCGCTGCCGGCCTCGTCGAGCAGCACAAGGGCGGGCGGCGAGAGCGCTTTGTCCATGCCGACGATGTTCGAGATGTGCCCTGAAAACGTGCTCAGGTTTTCGGCGATCGACTGCTCGTCGCCGATGTCGGCGAACACGGTCCTGAAGACGGGGATCTGTGATCCAGCCGCGGCAGGAACAAGGAGGCCCGCCTGCGCCATGAGCGGCAGCAGCCCCGCCGTCTTGAGCGCCACCGTCTTGCCGCCCGTGTTCGGTCCCGTGATGACCAGAACTCGAGTCGGCGGAATCACGACGACGTCGACCCCGACCACTTCAATGCCTTGCGCGATGAGCAGCGGGTGACGCGCACCGCGCAGTTCCAGCCGCCCATCGGCTGCCAGCTTTGGCTCGATGCCGTCGACGCGGAGCGAATATCGCGCTTTGGCCTGCAGCACGTCGAGCGCGGTCGCCGCCTCGATCGTGGCGTCGAGCTCCGGACCGCGCCGCCTGAAGCGGTCGGTGAGTTCCAGCAGAATGCGGCGCACCTCCTCGGCTTCCTGCTGCTCGAGCGCGACGATGTCGTTGTTGATCTCGACGGTGCTGAGCGGTTCCAGAAACAGGCTCGCGCCGCTGGCGGAACTTCCGTGCACGATGCCCGGGATCGCCGCGCGATGCTCGGACCGGACCACGAGCACGTATCGCCCGTTGCGGTCCGTGACGATCTGCTGCTGGAGATACTTCGCGGTGTCCTTGCCGCGGAGATACGACTCGAGCGTGCCTCGGAGCCGCGAGCGCTGCTTGCGCAGCCGTTCGCGGAGCGACCGCAGTTCCGGACTCGCATCATCGGCGACATCGCCGGCGGGATCGATCTTGCGGCGGATGTCGGTCGTCTCCGGCTCGAACGAACTCGTGGCGGCGATCGTTCGAGCGAGGATGGGGAAGGACGCCGCCCCCCGGCGTATTCCCGAGGCGGTCGCGTGGATCGATTCGAGGTACGTCGCGAGCCCGAGGAGCAGCAGCGGTTCGAGCGCGCGTCCCTCGACGCCAAGGCCTTCGAAGATGTCCGCCAGTTCGGCGCAGGCCCGAAGCGCGATCTCTCCCGGCCCTGAGAGGAAGCGTGCCGTTTCCGCGGTGGCGGCGAGCGCCGAAGCGACCGATTCGCGCTCCGTCTGCGGCGCGAGCCCGCTCAGGCGCTCCGCGCCGGGCGGCGTCTGCGCCATCCGTTCGACGGCGGCGACGATGCGGTCGAATTCAAGCGCCTGGAGCGCTCCGGCGTGCATTGGCGAACGAGCTTAATCCAGATGATTGATGCTGCTCGCGATCGCGGCAGCGCCGAACCCGTTGTCGATGTTGACCACGGATACGCCGATCGCGCAGCTGTTCAGCATCCCGAGGAGCGCCGCCAGACCGCCGAAGCTTGCGCCATACCCGACGCTCGTTGGGACCGCGACGACGGGGACGTCGACGAGGCCCGCGACAACGCTCGGCAAGGCGCCTTCCATACCCGCAGCCACGATGACGACCCGCGCGGCGGAGATTCGTTCGTGTTCCTTGAGCAACCGATGAAGGCCGGCGACCCCGACGTCGTAAAGACGGTCGACGGTGTTGCCCATGACCTCCGCCGTGAGCGCGGCTTCCTCGGCGATGGGGAGATCGGCCGTACCCGCGGCTGCAATAAGGATGGTGCCGCGGCCTTTTGGCGTCGTCTCCACCGGACGCGCGATGCAGCGGGCGAGTTCGTGAAATTCCGCTTCGGGGACGACCGCCCCGACGGCGTCAAAGGCCTCGCGGTTCGTCCGGGTGACCAGCAGCGCGTGGCCCGCGGCGACGATGCGTTCGGCGATGGCCGCAATCTGGCCGGGTGTCTTCCCCTGGCCGAAGACCACTTCCGGGAAACCCTGGCGCGTGGCGCGGTGAAGGTCGACTCTTGCGAACCCGATGTCCTCGTACGGCTTCTGGCGCAGATATTGAAGAAGCCGGTCTTGCGCAGCCTCAGGTGTAAGGGTGCCGGACCCGACGTCATCGAGCAGGACGCGCAGCTGCTGGCGGTTCATCGCGCCAAGTAGTTGGAGCAGGTTGACTTCGGTCTGAGCTGGACCGTAATATGGCTGATTGGACCGCTTAGCGCCTTCATCTGTCTATGACGTGGCCTGAGACACTTATTCTCGTCCTGTATTTCTTCGTACTGAGCATTCTGGCGATATACGGCTGGCACCGGTATTACCTCGTGTATCTTTACATGAAACACAAGGACCAGGCGCCGCTGCCGCCGGAGCCGCTGACGGCTTTTCCGCCGGTCACGGTCCAGCTTCCCATTTACAACGAGATGTATGTCGCGGATCGGCTGATCGATGCCGTCTGCGAGATGGACTACCCGCGCGAATTGCTCGAGATCCAGGTCCTCGACGACTCGACCGACGAGACCAAGGACATTGCGGAGCTCGCCGTCCGCCGCCACGCGGCTCGCGGGTTCAACATCCGCCATCTGCATCGGGTCGATCGGCGCGGGTACAAAGCCGGCGCGCTCGAGGCGGGCCTCAAAGACTCCACGGGCAAGTACATCGCGATTTTCGATGCGGACTTCATCCCGCCGAAGGCCTTCCTGCAGCGGACGCTTCCGTATCTCGAGCAGCGGCCGGAGCTTGGCATGGTGCAGGCCCGGTGGGGTCACATCAACCAGGACTACTCGCTGCTCACGAAGATTCAATCGATCATGCTCGACGCGCATTTCGTGCTCGAGCATGGCGGCCGGAACCGCGCGGGCTGTTTCTTCAACTTCAACGGCACCGCCGGGGTCTGGCGCCGTGACGCGATCGACGACGCGGGCGGGTGGCAGCATGACACTCTGACCGAGGACCTCGATCTCAGCTATCGCGCGCAGTTGCGCGGCTGGAAATTCCTGTTCGTCCCCGATCTCGTCTCGCCGGCGGAGGTGCCGGTCGAGATGAACTCGTTCAAATCACAGCAGCACCGGTGGGCGAAAGGGTCGATCCAGACGTGCATGAAGCTGCTGCCGCAAATTCTCACGTCGGACCAGCCGCTGAGCGTCAAAGCCGAAGCGTTCTTCCACCTCTCGGCGAACTTCAACTACCTGTTGATGTCGCTGCTGTCGATCCTGATGTTCCCGGCGATGTGGGTCCGCTACAACATGGGCTGGACCGAGATGCTGCTGATTGACGTCCCGCTGTTCCTGGCGGCGACGCTGTCGGTCTGCAACTTCTACATGGTGTCGCAGCGCGAACTGTATCCGGACTGGCGGTCGCGGCTGAAGTATCTGCCGTTCCTGATGTCCATCGGCATCGGGCTGTGCGTGAACAACACCCGCGCCGTTCTGGAAGCGCTCTTCAAGAAACAGAGCGAGTTCGCGCGGACGCCGAAGTACGGCATCGAGCGCGACAGCGACGAGTGGGTAGGCAAGAAGTATCACCAGTCCGTGGGCGTCCAGCCGCTCATCGAGCTGGCGCTCGGTCTCTACTTCACCGGTACGGTCTTCTACGCTCTGATCAATCAGATTTACGGGACGTTGCCGTTCCTGATGCTCTTCCAGGTCGGTTTCCTCTACACCGGGCTGCTGTCGATCATGCAGCAGTTCACGGGCGAGGACGAGATGGCGCCGGAAATCGCGAAGTGATCGTCGACCGTTAGCCGTTAGCGTCCTGCTCGGCGCGCAAAAAGACCGTCAACGACGCGCCTCCGCGCGATGCGGCCGCCCGTGCCGCGCCCCCACCGCTGCACCGCCGCCTTGCTGCGCGCGCAGATCCATTTCGGGCCCATCGTCGCCGTTGACGATGGGGGCGAGGATGGGGGTCCCCCACTTCGCGCGCAAGCGGCTCCCCGTCGACACGTCTTTCGGGCCGCTGAGCACGAAGCGGGGGTGTCCGAGCGGGGCCCCATCGTGAGGGCGACGCCGCGGCCGTCGAAAGATCCGGCGGCGGGGTCGTGCCCCCA
>JAICSD010000511.1 GCA_025937075.1 Vicinamibacteria bacterium
CGTTCCGGACCCGAAGATCCTCAACGCAAGCGACGCGATCGTGAAGATCACGAGCACCGCGATCTGCGGCTCGGACCTGCATCTGTACAACGGCTTCATCCCGACGATGAAGCGCGGCGACGTGCTGGGACACGAGTTCATGGGCGAGGTCGTCGAGCTGGGTGACAGCGTCAAGAATCTCACGGTCGGCGATCGCGTCGTCGTTCCCTTTCCGATCGCGTGCGGCCGGTGCGCGCAGTGTGAGCGCGAGATGTACTCGCTCTGCGAGAACTCGAACCCGAACGCGTGGATGGCCGAGAAGATGTGGGGCTACTCGCCGTGCGGGATCTTCGGGTACTCGCACATGCTCGGCGGGTACGCGGGCGGCCAGGCGGAATACGCGCGGGTGCCGTTTGCGGATGTCGGACCGCTGCGCGTGCCGGACGATGTGACGGACGAGCAGGCGCTGTTCCTGTCCGACATCTTCCCGACCGGCTACATGGCCGCCGAGGCGTGCAACATCCAGCCAGGCGACATCATCGCAGTCTGGGGCTGTGGGCCGGTCGGGCAGTTCGCGATCAAGAGCGCCTACCTCCTTGGCGCGGAGCAGGTGATTGCGATCGATCGCTTCCCGTACCGTCTGCGGATGGCGCGCGAGCGCGGCGGTGCCGAGACGATCAACTACGAGGAGACGGACATCTTCGAGGCGCTGCGCGAGATGACGGGCGGCCGCGGTCCCGACTCCTGTATCGACGCGGTCGGGATGGAAGGGCACGCGCCCGGCGTCGCCGGCGCCTACGATCGCGTGAAGCAGGCGATGATGCTCGAGACCGATCGTCCCATTGCGCTGCGGGAAGCGATCCTCGCGTGCCGCAGCGGCGGCACGGTGTCGGTCGCGGGCGTGTACGGCGGCTTCATCGACAAGTTCCCGATGGGCGCCATCGTCAACCGCTCGCTGACGATCCGGTCTGGCCAGACGCACGTGCACCGCTACATGCGTCCGCTCCTCGATCGCATTCACAACGGCGAGATCGATCCGAGCTTCGTCATCACGCACCGCATGAAGCTGGACGAAGCGCCGAAGGGATTCGAGGTGTTCGTGGAGAAAGAGGACGAGTGCATGAAGGTGGTGCTCACGCCGTAGCGCGGCCCTGAAAGGACCGCGCTACGAGCGCTGACGGACGTAGGCGGCCCTTGTTAGGGCCGCCATCCACCTTTAGAACGAGAACCGCAGGCCGAAGCGGAACTGCCGCGATCGACCCATCGCCCAGCTCCCGTCGGTCGACAGAATCCTCCCGAAGTTCGAGCTGTTCACGTTCCCGTTCGGATTCGAGAAGTGCGGAGTGTTGGTTGCGTTGAACGCTTCCAACCGCACTTGCAGCTGCTGGCTTCCGCCGATCTTGAACGAGCGGAAAAGGCCCAGATCCAGGTTTCTCTGACCGGGTCCCCGCATCGTGTTGCGGCCCACGTTGCCGAAGCGGACGTCCGTGACGCGCGCGAACGCAGTGGTGTCGAAGTACGTGCCGTCGTCGCCGACATTGCCGAGAATCTCGACGTTGTCCTTCACCTGATCGGGCGTCTGCTGATTGCCCGGCATGTTCAACGACGTCCCGGACGCGGTGAGAGTGAACGGTCGGCCGGAGTAGGCCGCAAAGACGCCGTTCAACTGCCATCCGCCGAGGATCGCGGCGCTCGTACCCGTTGTGGCCCATGGCTTTCCGGTGCCGAACGGCAGCTCATACACGAACGCCATCTGGAAGTTGTGAGGAGTGTCGAACCCTGCGAGTGCGCGGTTGCGACCGTACACGCTCGGCGCGTTCCACAAGAACTCCGTCCAGTCACTGTACGATGCCTGATCGATCGCCTTCGACCAGGTGTACGCACCTTTGAGGAGGAGCCCATTGGTAAGCCGCCGATTGATCGTGGTCTGTAGCGAGTGATAGATGCTATGCGTTCGGCCGTCCCATTCACGTGTAGTCGAAGTACGTTCGAATTGGGGGAACAGCGGCCGTCCCTCATCGCCGGATCCCGGGGTCTGGGACGCGTTGATATCGAGGAACGCGAAGCCTCTCACCTGCGCAGACCCGACATATCCAATCGATCCGAGGATGTCCCACGGCATCTTCCGCTCGACGATCAGGTTCCACGACTGGATGTAACCACGGTGGAGCATTTCGTTTGCACGTGGATAGCCGTCCTCGGCGACGTTCGGCAACGGGACCCTGCCCTTCTCGATGTCGGGACAGCAGATCGATGGGATACCGACATCGGGGCCGAGCGGGGCATTCGGGACTCCTGCCGCCACGTACGCGCGATCCGTGGTGACCGGCTGATAACCGTTGACGCCGCTGAACACGGCGACCAGCGTGAGCGGATACCACCCGCGGAGCGCCTGGGCGCCCCAGGGATGTGAGGCGTACGTGATGCCGTAGCCGCTGCGGATGACCGTGGAGTCGGTGACCTGATAGGCGAAGCCGATGCGCGGGGCAAACAGCTTCTTGCTCCAACCAACTCCGTTGTCGCGGGGAATGCCGCCCTTCCCGCCAATCAGCACTTCGTTGGTCGTGGGGTCGTACGATTCGATGCCCA
>JAICSD010000441.1 GCA_025937075.1 Vicinamibacteria bacterium
CGATGGCAAAGACGTTCAATCGGTAATAGAGGTCTTCGCGCAGCTTTCCGTTTTTCACCGCTTCCGCAGGGTTCACGTTGGTCGCGGCGATGACCCGCACGTCCACGCTCTGCTCCTGCCGTCCGCCCAGGCGCCGGAACTTGCGCTCCTGCAGGACGCGCAGCAGCTTCACCTGGAGCATCGCACTCATCTCGCCGATTTCATCGAGGAAGATCGTCCCTTTCTCGGCGACTTCGATCAGTCCTTTCTTGTTCGCGTCGGCGCCCGTGAAGGCGCCGCGCATGTGGCCGAACAGCTCCGAGTCGAGGAGCGTCTCGCTGACGGCGCCGCAGTTCACGGCGACGAACGGCCGGTCGGCGCGGGGCGATCGGACGTGGATCGCGCGCGCGATCAGCTCCTTGCCCGTGCCCGATTCTCCCGTCACGAGGACCGTGCTGCCGGTGGAGGCCACGGTTTCGACCAGCTCGAAGACCTGCAGCATCGCGCTGCTGCCCCCGATGATGTTCGCGAACTGATGCGCCGTGTGCATCGCACGCTTCAGCAGCAGGTTCTCCTGCTGCAGCCGCTTTCTATCCAGCTCCTTGCGGATCCGGAACTTCAGCACTTCCGTGTTGAACGGCTTCTCGACGTAGTCGGTGACGCCGAGCTGTTCGACGCCCTTGATCAGATCCGGCGACCCGAACGCGGTGATCATGATCGCGATCACGGCCGGATTGATGTTGCGCGCGTGGCGCAGCACTTCGAGGCCGTCGATGTCCGGCATGCGCGCGTCGGACACGACGAGGTCGAACGGTTTCCGATCCAGGCAGTCGATGGCGCGGCGGCCGTTCTCGGCGACGACGACCTCGTGTCCCTCCCGGCGCAGCAGAATCGCCAGCATCTCTCGCATCGATCGCTCGTCGTCGACGATCAGGATGCGCGCGGCGGGCAGGGCGGCGGCGGGATCGAGTGTGTCAATGGCCATGGGCGACAGCCTCCGGGCGCACGAGCGGCAGGCCGACCTCCACGGTCGTTCCCCGGCCGCGATTGGACGTCACGCGCACTTCTCCGCCGTAGTCGCTCGCAATGCGGTGCACGATCGACAGGCCGAGTCCTGTGCCCTGTGCGAACGCACCGCGAAACGGCTGGAAGATCCCGTCCATCTCCTCCGGCGCAATTCCGACGCCTTCGTCCGTAACGGACAACACGACCTCCCCATCGTGGCCTGTTCCGCTCTCGCTGCGCCGCACCGCAAGCAGCAGGCGTCCTCCCTCGGGCATGGCGCGCAGCCCGTTCGTCGCCAGGTTCCACACGATTTGCCGGATCTGCGCCTCGTCCGCCTTGAACAGGACCGCATCGTCGGGCACGTCGACGTCGATGACGTGCGCCTGGGCGACCTCCGCGCTGTTCTCCAACAGGCGCGCCGTATCGGTGACGACCCGTCGCACGTCCATCTCCGCGGCGGCCGCACGCTGCGGCCGCGCGTACGCGAGGAAGCTGCGGATCGTCTCGTTGAGCCGATCCGACTCGCGCAGGACGATGTCCATGAGCTGCGACTGATCCGCGGTGAGGGGCAGCTCGTCGCGCAGAATCTGGATCGATCCCGCCATCGACGCGAGCGGATTGCGGATCTCGTGCGCGATGCCCGCCGCCATTTCGCCGACGGCCGCGAGCCGCTGCTGCACGCGCGCTTCACGCTCCTCCTTCTTCGACAGCGTGACGTCCTGGAACGTGAACACGAAGCCGCTCGCGCCTGTGGGCGTGTAGAGCTGTGCGCAGCTGATCCCCATCTCGAGCCGGCGGCCGTCGCCGCGTGAGAAGGGGTACTCGAGGCGCGGCAGCGCCGGCGTGCTCTCCGAGCCGTTGAACATCTGCAGGAACACGGGCGGGAGCTGCAGCACTTCCATGACGGAGCTGCCGATTGCGCCGGCGGCGGTCATACCCGTGATCGTCTCGGCTGCCGAGTTGAACGTGAGCAGGCGTCCCTCGCCATCGCACGTGGCCAGGCCGCTGGTCAGGCTGTTGATCACGTACTCGCTGAACGCCTGCAGGTTTGCGAGCTGCGACGAGGTCTCTTCGAGCTGTTGTCCCGCACGCCTCAGCCCTTCCGCGAGGTACCCGCTCAGGCCCGCCACCGCCATGAACCCGAAGACGTTCAGGCCGACCGTGAACATGGCGACGCGGATGGGCGGCAGCGCATCCGGCGCCAGCACCACCGGCAGGGGCGACGTCGCCTGATACTGGGCGAGGACGAGGCCGCCGTAGATGATCGAGCTCAGGACGCTCACCATCAGGCCGCCGCGCCACGACTGCACGGTCGCGGCCGCGATGATCGGCAGCGCGTACAGCGATGAGAAATAGCTCGCCACGCCGCCCGTCACGTGCACGATCGCCGAGACGATCGCCGCGTCGCACGCGAGCTGCACGTCGATCAGCCAGTGATGCCGATCGACGAAGCGAAGCGTCGAGGCCCACACGGCCGTCAGGCCGTAGGTCAGGGCGATCAGGAAGAAGAACGGATCGATCGGCAGCGTCCCGGGCGCACGCGTCTGGATCAGGATCGCGGATCCGAGCAGGACGGTGATCACGGCGGCGCGGCCGCCGATGAGCCAGAGAAGCCGCCGCCGCAGCGCTGCGATCATTACGTCAGCTTGCTGATCAGATCGAAGATCGGCATGTACATCGCGATGACGATCCCGCCGACGACGCCGCCGAGGACGGCGATCATGATCGGCTCCATCAGCGTGAGCAGCCCGGCCACCGCCGTATCCACTTCTTCCTCGTAGAAGTCGGCGATCTTCGAAAGCATCGCGTCGAGCGCACCCGTGGTCTCGCCGACGTTGATCATCTGCACGACCATGGACGGGAACACGTTCGTTTCGCGCAGCGGCGCGGACACCGTCTCGCCCCGCTCGATGCTCACGCGCGTCTTCTGGATCGCCTGTTCGACGACCGCATTGCCTGCCGTGCGCGCGGTGATGTCGAGTCCATCGAGGATGGGAACGCCCGACGAGAGCAGCGTCGAAAGCGTGCGGCAGAACCGCGCGACGGCAATCTTCCGCAGGATCATGCCGAGGATGGGCGCCTTGAGCAGCAGCGCATCGATCTGCTGCCGGCCCGCCGCGGTCTCGTAATAGCGCTTGATGCCGTAGCCGATGCCGCCGATGCCGGCGGCGATGAACGGCCCGTATGACACGACGCCGTTGCTCATCGCGATGACGACGCGGGTGGGCAGCGGCAGTTGCGCGCCGAGGCCGGCGAACAGCGAGGCGAACGTCGGGATGACCTTCCACAGGATCGCGGCCACGACGACGGTCGCGATGCAGATGACGGCGATGGGATAGATCATCGCCGACTTCACCTGCCCCTTCAGCTTGACGCTCTTCTCGATGTAGACCGCCAGGCGCTTGAGGATCGTATCGAGGATACCGCCCGCCTCGCCGGCCGCGATCATGTTCGAGTAGAGCGGATCGAAGGCCTTCGGATGCTTCTTCATGGCATCGGCGAGCCCCGCGCCCGATTCGACGTCCTCGCGCACTTTCAGGATGTATTCGGCGAACGCCTTGTGCGGCTCCTGCTTGCCGAGGATCTCGAGGCACTGCACGAGCGGGAGACCGGCGTCGATCATGACGGAGAACTGGCGTGTGAAGATTGCCAGGTTCTTCGACGGGACGGACTTCCCTTTCTTCACCGCGCTCTTTTTCGCCGCGGCCTCTGCCTTGGCCGCCTTCGTGGGATCGATCCGCGTGACC
>JAICSD010000465.1 GCA_025937075.1 Vicinamibacteria bacterium
CCGCCGACCACCAATCCCCCGCCCGTCACGCAGCCGCCGCCCACCACCAATCCGCCGCCCGTGCACCACAAGAAGAAGCACAGCCGCAAGTGGCTGGAGGATCATGGCTACATCAAGAAGAAGCACCACAAGCCGCACAAGGCGAAGAAGCACAAGAAGCATAAGAAACACAAGAAGCACCACGCGGCGCCCGCGACGGTTGTCGTGTCGGCGTAGCGATCAGAGCCCCACGCGCACGTCGGAGACGTAGTAGCGGCCTGGCTTCGCGTGCGGGATCGTCATCAGCAGGTCGCCCTGCGCCTGGATCGGCCGCGGGAACCGCGCGGCGGTGAGCGAGTTGGTGCAGCGCGCGGCGAACTCCGTCGAGTCGTCCTGGCAGTACACGATCACGTTCTGCTCCGCGCTCGGCACGTCGATCCGCCAACTCGCGAACGGCGTCGCGCCGACGAATTCCTGCGGCGGACGGACGGGGACGCGGACGGCGAGCGCCGCGGATTTGGGATTGTCCGGCACGTCGATCCGCAATCGCCAACCGCTGTGATCATCCTTGCGTTCGATCGACGTCGCGAGTTTCGTTCCGTCGCTGAGCTGTGCCGCCCACGCGGGCTTTTCGTTCGGTGAAGACGCGGATATGGCCGGCGGCGCAAGCGTGGACGCCCAGTTTTGATCGGTGCGGAAGGGCGGATTCGGAACGAGCGATCGCGCGTTGCGGCTGTAGTAGCGCAGCGCGTGTACCCGCGAACTGTCCATCCCGCCGCCGTCGAATGGCGCATTGACCGAGTCGATCTGCACGCCGCCCGTTTGTTCGTCGAGATCGAACGCGTCGAGCATTCGGTCACCCGATTGCCACAATTCGCCGATGCGAATGCCGGAGCAGCGGCGCATTCGGATGACGTATCCCGGCCCCGCGCTGAGACGGTCGAAGTCGCACATCGACGCGTCCTCGAGCAGCACGTGGACGTGATCGGGACGGGTATCGAATTCGAGCCAGTTGTTTCGCCAGTGGTTCTCCGATCCCTTGATCGCGACCGGAATGCCGTGGTAGCCGCCCTCGACGATGCAACCGCTGATCTCGTTCCCGTCGCCGCTGATGTCGATCATGGCGCGCGGCTTGACGAACTGATAATTCGGCGCCGGACCGCCCTCGATGTCCATGCGGTCGATGCGGTTTGCGTTGCCGACGAGTCGGATGGCGCCGCTGCCCGTCTGCGAGACGTAAATGTCGTGGAACAGGCAATCCTGGTTGTAGTTGTCGAAGGCGAGGCAGACTTCCTTGCTCGAGACGGCCAGTCGCTCGAAGCGGCTGTTGCAGGTGCCCGGCGAGGCGATGCAGCTCGATTGCGGCGCGGCGATGCTCAGGTTCTCGATGTTGACGAAAGCGATGCCCCCGTGCGTGAAGTGCGACTTCAGCGAGACGGCGGGGCGGGTGGTGGAGCACTTGATGAACGATCCTTGCCCCTCGCCGCGCAGCGTCGTGCCGGTGTAGATCTCGAGTCCCTGCACGTCGTACTGGCCGGCGGGGAGGACGACGGTGCTGCCGGCGGCGTTGCGACCGTTGAAGTAGTTTCCGCGCGCGTCCATGAGCGCGCGCTGAATGGCGGCGGTATCGTCCTGGAGGTCGTTGGGGACCGCGCCGTAATCGCGGACGTTGATCGTGAATCCGCCGCCGGCCGCTTCGTTGTGCATCATCATCGCCCGCCGCCCGCTGGCGCAACCGAGCAAGGCGAATCCGATGAGCAACAGGGCGATGCGAGCCATGAGATGACGCGTGACGCGGAAGAAAGCGGAGGAGGTGAGATTCGAACTCACGAGACCCTTGCGGGCCTACCGGTTTTCAAGACCGGCGCATTCGGCCGCTCTGCCACTCCTCCGGGCACGGCGCCGGGTAAGTTTACGCGAGCCAGGACGCTATGACCACATGGCGGAGATCTTCTTGCGGACGTCGATGGCGGCCCTGTTCGTGGTGAGGTCCAAGTCCGGGCGCGCGGGCTGCAGACTCACCTGTTCGAAGCGATCGCGAATCGACTCCGGGAGGAATCGCGTGAGCTGCGCGTAGCTGTGCTGGTCGCCGGTCGCATGTTTGCGGCGGTAATAGCGGAGCGGGAAGCAGACCGTAAGGAAATCGCGGGCGCGCGTCAGCGCGACGTAGAACAGGCGGCGCTCTTCCTCGATCTCCTCGTCGCTGTTGGTCGTCATGTCGGACGGGATGTTGCCGTCGGCGGCGTGGAGGACGTAGACGGCATCCCACTCGCACCCCTTGGCGGAGTGGATCGTCGAGAGGATCAGGTAGTCCTCCTCCATCAGCGGTGGGCCGGCGAGGTCCTGCGTGCTCGCCGGCGGATCGAGCGCGAGATCGCTGAGCAGTTGCGAGCGCGAGCGGAAGTTGGTGGAGATCTGCTCGAGCTGATCGAGGTCGCGCTTGCGGACGTTCGCCTGGTCGTAGCGACGCTCGAGGATTGGGATGTAGAAGCGTTTCATCTCGGCGATCTGCTCTGGGAGCGGCAGATCGTTTGGCGCGAGACGGCCGAGCATCGCGACCAACGCAGACCATTGCTGCGACGCCGCCGGCGGGGGAGCGAAGCGGCTCCAGCTCGAGAGTTTGTGGCCGTTGTCGATCAGGTGAGCGATCGCGCGCCGCGCGTGTGACGGGCCGACGCCGTCAAGCAGTTGCAGGACGCGGAAGGCGCTGGTCGCATCACGCGGGTTCTCCGCGAGGCGCAGGATCGACAGCGCGTCTTTCACGTGGCCGGCCTCCAGGAATTTGAGCCCGCCGTATTTGACGAACGGAATGCCGCGACGGGCGAGCTCGACTTCGAGCGCATCGGAATGATGCGCGGCGCGGAAGAGGACCGCCTGTTTCTTCAGCGCGATGCCCGCTTCAAGATGTTCGAGGATCTGCTTGATCACGTAATCGCACTGCTGGTCTTCATCGACGAGCGTGACGAGCCGCGGCTTCTGCTCGCTGCGGCGGGTGGAGAAGAGGTTCTTCTCGAAGCGGTCGACGCACTGTCCGATCACCGCGTTGGCGGCGTCGAGAATCGGCTGGACGGAGCGGTAGTTCTGTTCGAGCGTGACCACGGTCGTGGCGGGAAATGTTTTCGGGAAGTCGAGGATGTTCCGCACCGTCGCGGCGCGGAAGGAGTAGATCGCCTGCGCGTCATCGCCGACGACGGTGAGCCCGCGGCCGCCTTCGCAGAGGCGCTGGAGGATCGACGCCTGAAGATCGTTCGTGTCCTGGTATTCATCGACCAGCACCGCGTCGAAGCGCCCGCGCGCTTCCGCGGCGAGCGCGTCATCCTGCATCAGGTGAAACCAGTAGAGCAGCAGGTCGTCGTAGTCGAGCACGTTCTGCTCCTGCTTGCGCTCGACGTAACGCTTGAAAAGCGACTTAAGCTGTTCCGGATAATCGCTGCACC
>JAICSD010000370.1 GCA_025937075.1 Vicinamibacteria bacterium
GATACGTGT
Source organism: Vicinamibacteria bacterium (assembly GCA_025937075.1). The sequence continues at coordinate 10 of JAICSD010000370.1, forward strand.
CGCCGGCCGTCGAGCGCAGCTTGCCCGCCGATTCGCTCAACTGCGAGCGGAGCTCCGAGCCGGGTTTCGGCGCGAACAACATGCCCAGCCCAGCGCCGAGCACGGTGCCCGCCAGCAGCCCCATCAGGAAAGAACCGCCTCCCTCTTCACGTTCCAGCCGATCGTATTCGTACGCCATGCAGCCTCCTGAACTCTCAATTATTCTTGATCCGGTCAACGTTGGTCCGCCTCCGTCGCTGGCCGCCGCGCCCAACGCGCGGCCGGCTGCGGTCGCCGGCGGCTCCGGTCGCGATTCGTGTTGCAGCATCGACATGATGATGGCGCGCACGCCGCGGATGACGCCCGTCGCCTGTGCAACTTTGTCCCTTACGCTGGAACGCACGCGTTCGGCCGTCTCGTCCACGCGGTCCATGGTTCCGCTGATCGCGTGATCGACCCGCTCCGTCTGCTGGCTGACACGGGCCGTCACCGTCCTCACATCCGCCAGAATCGCATCGACCTTTTCGCGCAGCGGCGCAATCTGCCGCGCCTCGAGATCCGACACGAGCTGCATGACGCGCCGGTACACCAGGAACCCGCCGACGCCCATGCCGATCAGCACCAGCGCTTCGAGCACGCTGACCGCCGCCATGATCCCGAGCAGCACGTTCGTCGTATGGAGATCCACCATCACTCCTCCTCTTTTACGCGGCTCCGCGTTTTACGCGGCTCCGCGGGCCCGTGTTGCGTCGGCTCACGCGGACCAGCGGCCCTGCCCGGTGCCGCCCGTGATCTCGTTGAGCGAGCGCCATCCTTCGTTGGCAGCGCTCCGCGCCTTGTCGACCGTGCCGCGCACGTTCGACAGCTCGCGGATGAAATCGTCGAGCTTGGGCTCGATCTGGCTGCGGATCCGGCGGCCCTGTTCCGTCAGATACAACCAGCCCCAGACGCCCCCCGCGACGGCACCAAGAATGGTGGCCAGCAATACACGCGATCGCTCTTCCACGTCGGCCTCCTTCACGTGCGGCGCATGCACGCACGCGTCTAACCACATCCAATGAATCCAAACGCTGTGCCACGGATTGTTTCGCCCCGGGTTGCCGGTCATGTGCGGCCGAGGGCCAACAAAAAAGGCGCCCGAACGGGCGCCCCGGTCAGCCGTCAGAGCGAAGGGGAGACGAACTCAGGCGGTCGCCGGCCGGCGTCCGGCCGCTTTGGCGCCGTCCTGAATCTCGTGCTTTTTCATCTTGCTGTAGAGCGTCGGGCGATACAGCCCGAGGATCTGCGCCGCTTCCTGCTTGTTCCAGTTCGTCCGCTGCAGCGTCTGCAGAATCGCCATCCGCTCGATCTCGGCGAGCGTGCGGTGCGGGGGAATCACGAACTCCGTTGTGGTCGTACTCTCGGTGCGCAGCGACTCAGGCAGGTCATTGACGGTAATCTCCTGCCCTTTCGCGACGAGCACGCCGCGCTCGATCACGTTCTCGAGTTCACGCACGTTTCCGGGCCAGCGGTGCCGGATGAGCACGTGATAGGCGGCCGGCGCAATCGACTTCACGTTTCGCCCGTGGCGCTGACGGTACTTCTCGAGGAAGTGCTCGCAGAGCAGCGGAATGTCCTCCGTGCGCTCCCGGAGCGGCGGCACGCGCAGGGTGATCGTGTTGATCCGGAAGTACAGGTCCTCCCGCAGCTTGCCGTCCCGCAGCGCCGCGTCGAGGTCGATGTTCGTGGCGCAAATCAGGCGGAAGTCGACGCGGACGATCCGATCGCTGCCAATCGGGCGATATTCCCGCTCCTGGAGGACGCGAAGCAGCTTCGTCTGCAGATACGGGGGCATTTCGCCGATCTCGTCGAGCAGGAGCGAGCCGCCCTCCGCCATCTCGAAGAGGCCCTCCTTATCCGTTGCCGCGCCCGTGAACGCGCCCTTCTTGTAGCCGAACAGCTCTGATTCGATCAGGTCCTTCGGGATCGCCGCACAGTTGATCTTGATGAACGGTCCCTTGGCGCGCTTCGAGTTGTAGTGAATCGCGTTGGCAATCAGTTCCTTGCCGGTACCGTTCTCACCCTGGATGAGAATGTTGGCGTCCGACCCGGCGACGCTTTCCACCAGCTCGAGCACCTCGTGCATCTTCTTGCTCTTGCCGATGATGTTGCCGAAACGGAACTGTCCCTCGAGCTTCTGCTTCAACAGCAGGTTCTCGCCGACGAGATCCCGGCGCTCGATGGCGCGCTCCAGCATCGCGAGCAGCGTGTCCGGCTCGATCGGCTTCTCGACGAAGCTGTGGGCGCCGGCCTTCATCGCTTCGACGGCTTTCGGCACGCTGCCGTGGCCGGTGATGACGATGACCTCCGTGTCCGCGTGCGTCTGCTTGAAACGACGCAGGAGCTCGAGACCGTCGAGATCGGGCAGCATCATGTCCGTGATCGCGACGTCGGGCTTCCAGGTCTTGAAAATCTCCTCCCCGCGGGTGCCAATCATCGCGGTGCGGACCTCGTAGCCTTCGTGTTCGAGCAGGATTTTCAGCCACTCGATCATCGCCGGCTCGTCGTCCACCGCTAATACGCGGTACTTCTTTTTCATCGACATATCAATCACAGAATTATACAGACCCTCGGCGAACTGTCTACAAATTTGACATTTGTTCTGTTTTGATACGGTAAATTCTGCAGCCAAAGCGTTTCCGGGGCATACACCGGTATGACGATATAATCCCAGCGATGGCTGACCCGACCCGGCCGGAGCCACAGCCCCACTCCGCGTCAGCGCCAGCACGGCGGTCTGATGTCTCCCCTCCATCGGCCTCGTGCTCAAACGACCGCATGCCGTGCGATCGCTGCGGGACGGACATGTTCCGTATGCACGCCGTCTGGCGCTGCCCGAACTGCGGATACAAGACCGACTGTTGCGGCTGGTAATGGACCGCCTGGCGTCACACATCGACACGAGCAGCGGGGAGTTTCGCCGCAACGCCGAGCGGATGTCGGCGCTCGTCGACGAGCTGCACGAGCGTACGCAGATCGTTCGGCAAGGGGGCGGCGAACGCTACCAGCAGCGTCATCGCGACCAGGGCAAGTTGACGGCGCGCGACCGCATCGCGAAGCTGCTCGACACCGGCTCGCCGTTTCTCGAACTCTCGCCGCTCGCGGCATGGGACCTCTACGAGAACGACGCTCCCGCCGCGGGGATTGTCACCGGCGTCGGCCGCGTCTCCGGGCGTGAAGTCGTGATCGTGGCCAACGACGCCACCGTGAAGGGCGGCACCTATTACCCGATGACCGTCAAGAAGCACGTCCGGGCGCAGGAGATCGCGCTGCAGAACCGCTTGCCGTGCGTCTACCTGGTCGACTCGGGGGGCGCCTTTCTACCGCTCCAGGCGGACGTGTTTCCCGACCGCGATCACTTCGGCCGGATCTTCTTCAATCAGGCGCGCATGTCCGCCGAACGCATCCCGCAGATCGCGGTCGTCATGGGGTCGTGCACCGCGGGCGGCGCCTACGTCCCCGCGATGTCGGACGAGACGGTCATCGTCCGCGGGACGGGAACGATTTTTCTCGGCGGCCCGCCGCTCGTGAAAGCCGCGACGGGCGAAGAGGTCACGGCGGAGGAATTGGGCGGCGCGGACGTCCACACACGCCTCTCCGGTGTCGCCGATTACTTCGCGGAAGACGACGAGCATGCGCTCCACATCGCAAGGACGATCGTCGAGACGCTCACGAGCATCAAGCACCTGCCCGCCGACACCGCGAGACCCGAAGAGCCGGCGTACGATCCGCGCGAGATCTACGGGATTGTGAACGCCGACACGCGGAAGCCGTACGAAGTCCGCGAGATCATCGCGCGCCTGGTCGATGGCTCCCGGTTCGACGAGTTCAAGGAGCGCTACGGCGCGACGCTCGTGACCGGGTTCGCGCGGCTGCACGGCTTTCTCGTCGGGATCATCGCCAACAACGGAGTCCTCTTCTCGGAGTCGGCGCTCAAGGCGACCCATTTCATCGAACTCTGCAACCTCCGCGGGATCCCGCTGATCTTTCTGCAGAACATCACGGGCTTCATCGTCGGGCGCGAATACGAACGCGCCGGGATCGCGAAAGACGGCGCCAAGATGGTGCACGCCGTCGCGAACTCCGTCGTCCCGAAGTTCACGGTGATCATCGGCGGGTCCTTCGGAGCGGGGAACTACGGCATGTGCGGCCGCGCGTACGAGCCCCGTCTCCTCTGGATGTGGCCCAACGCGCGGATCTCGGTCATGGGCGGCGAGCAGGCTGCCGGCGTGCTGACCACGGTCAAACGGGATCAGCTCGCGCGCCAGGGGAAGACGCTCGATGTGGAGGAAGAGCAGGCGATTCGCGGCCCGCTCATCGAGAAGTACGAGCGCGAGGGCTCCCCCTACTACTCCACGGCCCGCCTCTGGGACGATGGAATCCTCGATCCGGCAGAGACGCGATCGGCGCTGGCGCTCGGCTTGTCGGCGGCGTTCAACGCGCCGATTCCGGAGCCGAAGTTCGGCGTGTTTCGGATGTAGTGACATGCCACGACCTGAAGTGAGTGCTCCGAATGCTCTTACACGTTGAAGTCCAGAACTCTGTCGCGAAGGTCACGCTGAACCGTCCGGACGTGCGGAACGCCTTCAACGACGCGCTGATCCAGGAGCTGACCGCCTGGGCTGAGTCGGTGCATCCCGGCGGCCCACTGCGCGCCGCGGTGCTGTCAGGCGCGGGCAAGGTGTTCTGCGCGGGCGCGGATCTGGCGTGGATGGCGAAGACCATCACGTACTCGCACGA
>JAICSD010000116.1 GCA_025937075.1 Vicinamibacteria bacterium
CCCGCATTCGGCGAGCCCCATGATGAAGCGCAGGAACACGAAGCCCGCGATCCCGGCGGCCAGCGTCTGCAGACCGGGAATCCAGCTGACCAGCGCGCGCGCCACGCTGTCGATCGCCGTACCGGGGCCGGCGAACGCGTGCAGGATGCTGATCACGCTCCACGCCCCGAAGATCACCGTCAGCCCCCTGCGCGTGCCGACGCGATCCATGTACTGGCCGGCCGGAATCTGGCCGATCATCATGCCGAGGTTGAACGCGACCGCAATATAGCCGTATTGGGCGTTCGTCCATTGGAACTGGGAGCGCAGCTCGGACGCCAGCACCGACAGCACCTGCCGATCGAGCAGATTGATCGTGATGGACGCGGCCAGCAGCCCGACGATCGTCCAGCGGTGGCGGTCGGTCAGGCTCTGGGCTCGTGTCTCAACCATCTCCTGCTCTCAGTTGCTGATGTTCGTCCATCGCCCGGTCGTCGCCGAGTCCTGAAGCGCGGCAAGGGTGCGCTGGACCGCAAGGCCATCGCTGAAATCCGGATGGAACTCCGCATCTCGATGGACGGCGTCGAGGAACTCGCCGAGCGCGGCGATGAAGGTGTGCTCGTAGCCGATGATGTGCGCCGGACGCCAGAAGTGCGGGAAGATCGGATGCTGCATGTCGGTGACGAGGATGTCGCGCGTGCCCTGATCGACCGCCGGATCGTTGGCGTCGGCGAACCCGAGGTGATTGAGCCGTTCGAGATTGAAACGCAGCATCCCGCCGGAGCCGTGAATCTGGAAGCTGTTCGCGTTGCGGCAGCCGATGCCGAACCTCGTCGCCTGGAACTGCCCGACGCTCCCGTTGGCGAACTTCAGCAGCGCGAGAAACGCATCGTCGATCGCGCGACCGGGCGCGAACGTTTTGCGCATGGCCAGCCCTTCGGCGATCGGACCATTCAGATACAGCGCCGTGTCGAGGAGGTGCGTGAGCAGATCGTCGGCGACGCCGGACCCCGCCTGTGCCGGGTCCATCTTCCACGTGCCCTCGCGCGAGCGATCAGGTCCCCACTGCTGCCGGTACGCCGCGTCGTAGTGATAGATCGTCCCGAGCCGGCCGTCTTCGATCAATTGATGCGCAAACGTGATTGCCGGCACGCGGCGGTAGTTGTACCAGACCATCGTCCGGACGTTCTTCGCCGCCGCAACCATCGCCTCGGCATCCCCGACCGTCAGCGACAGCGGCTTTTCACAGAGGACGATTTTTCCCGCTCGCGCCGCGGCAATCGCGACTTCTGCGTGCAGATGATTTGGCAGCGCGATGTCGACGAGATCGATGTCCGCGCGATCGATCGCCCCGCGCCAGTCGGTGGAGGTCTCCTCCCACTCCCACCGCGCGGCCATCGTTTTGAGCGACTCTGCATTGCGGCCGCACAGGAGCGCGCGCCGGATGCGGAGTGGCGTGTCGTAGAAGTGGCCGACCTGGGCAAAGGCGTTCGAGTGCGCGCTGCCCATGAACCCCTGGCCGAGCAATGCAACTTTGAGCTCGGCCATTGACAGCTAGAGCGAGGTCGTCTTCCGCGCCACGTCGTCCCAACTCACAGGCTTTCCCTGCTGCAAGGACTCGAGCGCGAGCAGGCACGGCAGCGCGGAGTGATAGCCGATCTCCATGTGGGCGTTCGGCTTCTGCCGCGAACGGACGCAGTCGAGGAAGTTCTTCGTGTGCACGTCGAGCGGATAATCCTCTTCGACGCCGCCCCGGGGATTGACGTACAGCTTGCCTTCGATCGGCGGCTCCTGGTTGCCACGTCCGCCGCGTCCGCCTCCAGGCCCGCCGCCCGGTGCGATCGCGGTGCCGCCGCCTCCGAGCGTGACACCCCCAGCGGTCGGTGGCGGAGGAGGTCCCTGCTTACGAATGACGTGCGGGACGACCGGGCGCACTGCGTAGCCCTGCCGGTTCACCTGCAGCGAGCCGCGATTGCCGATGAAGAACACCCCCCAGTTCTCGATGCCCTCGGGGTCGTACACCTCGCCGTTGGCGAAGGTCATGAGGAAGTTGTCGTACAGCCACGAGATCGAGAACGTGTCGGGCACCATCTCGGGATCCGCGTCCGGGACGGCGAGGAACGCACCGTTGGCCATCGTCTTCAACGGCACCTTGTCGTCCGCGTTCATGAACCAGTGCGCGACGTCGACGTGGTGGGCGCCCCAGTCCCCGACGAGGCCGCTGCCGTACGCATACCAGGCGCGGAAGCCGAGGCGCGTCGGCTTGAACGGCCGCTTCGGCGCGTCGAGCTGCCAGAGATCCCAATCCAGCCCCGGCGGCACCGGCTGCTCCGGCTCCTTCGGGCGCGCGTACGTGCCGGGCTGCACGATCGACACGTGCGTGATGGTCCCGAGAATCCCGCTGTCGATGATCTTCTTGGCGTCGATGAAGTGATCCCAGCTTCGCTGATGCGTGCCGATCTGGACGACGCGGTCCGATTTCTTGAACGCGTCGAGCATCGCATTGACGCGCGGGATGCTGTTCGAGGCCGGCTTCTCACAGTACACGTCCTTCCCGGCCGCAATCGAGTCCACCATGATCCTGCTGTGCGAGTGATCCGGCGTCGCGATGAGTACCGCGTCGACGTCCTTTCGATCGAGGATGCGGCGGTAGTCCGTGACGACATCCAGCTTGAATGTCTGGCGCGCGGGCGTCATCCATTGATCGAGCTTCGCCTTGTTCACCTCGCACGCGGCGAGGTACTGCACGCCATCGCCTCCGCTGCGGATGAACGAGTCGAACACGCGGCCGGCGCGGTTGCCGCAGCCGATGACGGCCATGCGGATCCGGTTGTTCGCCCCCTGAAAGCCGAACAGTGGCTTCACCGCCGCGACGGTCAGCGCGGCCGCCGACGCCTTCAGAAACCCGCGCCTCGTGTCCATGAACGGTTCTCCTCGAGAGTGCGGGTCGGAGCCTACACCTGATTAGAGCGAGGCGCAAGAGATCCGGTATACAATCACGCGCCCAAACTGCTGATCCTATCGCCGAACGGTATCGTTCCGCCCACGTTGGTATACAATCCGGTGCTCGTACGCGATACGTGGTTGATCAGCAGCCACCCTGCAACGTGCGCCTCCGGAGCCGCGAGCGACGTGAGCGCTGGCGAAGGCTGGCAACTCTCTGGCATTCGCTGATACGCGATGCTGGTTCGGGCCCTGTGCGCGGCCGCCGCGATCGCTCTCGTTTCCCTCGACGGGCACACAGATAGCCTGTTTTCGAGTCAGACGCCCGTCGAGCTGACGCTCTCCGCACCCCTTCAGCAGCTCTTCGACAACGGGAAGACGAACGAGGACTACACCGTCCCCGGTGTCATCTCCTACCCTTCGGGTCCGTCCGGTACGGTGAAGATTCCCGATGTCGAGGTTTCGATCAGAGGGAACACGAGCAAACGTGAAAGCGAATGTCCCTTCCCCAAGCTCAAGCTGAAGTTCAAGGGCGGCAGCGCGCCGAAGGACTCGATCTTCGCCGGCGTCGACACGCTCAGGATCGGCACGCACTGCGGCGAAACTGACGGCGAAGGACTGACGAAGAAGTACGGCAGGCTCGCGAACGAGAAGTCCCCATGGAGAGAGGCGCTCGTCTATCGGCTGCTCGGCGCCGCGGGCGTCCCGACGCTGCTCGCCCGTCCCGCGCGGATCACATACATCGACGCTGCTGCGCCCGATCGGCCACTCGTCCGGAATGCGATACTGGTCGAGGAAGACGATGCGGCGAAGAAGCGGCTCGGGGCGAAGGATGAAATCACGATCGATGATTTCACGACCGCTGCCGAGCGATTTGCCGTGGCGGACGCAGCCCGGCTGGCGTTCGGAGAAGCGCTGGCGGGCAATTTCGACTGGTGCCTGAAGTTCACGGCGACCGATACATATCGCTGCGACGAACGGAGGCCGCTCTGGAACGTGCTCGCGTTCGGGCGTGACGGTTCGGCGTTTCCCATCCCTCAGGATTTCGATTTGTCCGGCATCGTCACCGGCCGGCACATCTGGTTCGGCGACGTCTACAGCCCGTCCTTCGCCGACTCGTCGTCACCGATCGATGTCGAGGTGATCAGCCAGGTGCAGCGCGCGCGAACGCTCTTCACGCGGGACGTGCTGGATGCCACGAGGCGCGAGTTCCTGGAGCATCGCCGTGCCGCGGAACAGGCGATTTCCGCCGCAGCCGTCGATCCTCACGGACGTGAGCTTGCGCGGCACTACGCCGAGAGCTTCTTCGACGCGATCGGCTCGGACGACGCCTTCTATCGTCCCGTCGTGAGGTCGCCGAACACGCGCGTGTATGTGGATGCCGCGAAGTCGCGCGAAGCGTGTGGTCCGGGTGAGACCGTTCCGCCTGGCACTCCTGTAGCGCAGCGCCAGCGTTCAGGACGGATGGCGGAGGTGGTCCTGCTGGACATCATGTGGCAGTGGGCGCCGCCCAACGCCTGCGACGCGATCCACAAGGGGACGGTGTGGATCGACGCCGCCGCGATTGGGCCATCACGCTGACTCGATCAACTCCAGATCGATGTTGATCTTGACCTCATCCCCGACCAGGAGCCCGCCCGTTTCGAGCGCCTGGTTCCAGAGCAGGCCGTAGTCGCTGCGCTTGATCTTCGTCGTCGCGCTGTAGCCCGCGCGCTCGCCGCCCCACGGATCCTTCCCGCGCCCCTCGGACGTTACGTCGAGCGCAACCTCGCGCGTGACGCCGTGGATCGTGAGGTCGCCGACGAGCCGGAAGCCGTTGTCGCTGATGTGTTCGATGCGGCTGCTCTTGAACGTGATGGCCGGATACTTCTCGGCATCCAAGAAATCCGCCGATCGCAGGTGCGCGTCCCGCTGCGGCTCGCGCGTGTCGATGCTCGCGGCCGCAATCGTGATGTCGGCGAACCCGGCCGCCGGATCGTCGGCTGCCGACTCGACCGTGCCCGTCACGTCGGTGAAGCGCCCCTTCACGGTCGTGATCATCATGTGCTTCACCGCGAACTCGACGTGACTGTGCGCCGCGTCAATCTTCCACGTCGTGCGCCCCGCGGTTGCCTGCTCGGGAACGGTGCTGGTGATGGTCCTCATCGAATCCTCCATGCTCGAACGAATGCCAAGTCAATAATCAATACTCAGTGACTATAAAATAGTAAGTTAGTTGTGTCAAGTAGGCTGATTCGCTAGAATAAGGACATGGGATTCCAACCGGAGCTCTGCCCGCGCTTTCACCAGGCGGTCGAGCTGATCGGCCGTCGCTGGACGGGTGCGGTCATCCAGCTGCTCCTGCAGCACCGGATGCGCTACGCCGAACTGCGCGGCGTCATTCCGGAGATCAGCGATCGAATGCTGTCGGAACGCCTTCGGGAGCTCGAAGACGAGGGCATCATCGCGCGGATCGTGATTCCCGCGACGCCGGTTCGCGTCGAGTACGAATTGACGGCGAAGGGACGGGCGCTCGAGCCGGCCCTGACCGCAATCGGGCAATGGGCACAGCGGTGGGGCGAAAAGGGGCGCAGCGATCAACCGCGCGCTGCCGCGCATGCCGAGGTGCGCACGGGACGGCGGCGGCCCTGAGCTTGCTATTCAGCAGCCCGAAGCAACCTGGGCAGATCCCAGTTCAGCAGTTCTCCGATTCGCTCGAGCGTGACGTCCGGCGCGGGCAAGTCGGCCACCCGCTTGTCGGAGATGTAGTGTCCCTGCTTCGGCCACACCGTTGCCACGCGCGACTTCCAGTGCCGCTTGAACGCATCCAGCAGCCACAGCTTGTCGTCGACGAAGACGTAGCGCTCGGCCGGATAGCGCGCTTCGACGTCGCCCAGCTCCAGCTCCTTGTGAACGTAAATCAGAACGTTCCCTCGGACGGTGTCCAGCAGGCCGGACCGGCTGATCTTCCGGGGCTGAAAGACGACGTCGCCGTCGGACAGCACGGCCACCGGGCCCCACGTCCGCGCGCGATCGATCACGTCGAGCGACTGGGGAAAGAGGCGGTTCGCAAACGGATAGTCGATGAGAAACGACGACACGGAGAGGACATGCGTGTCGCGCGGGTAGGCGGCGCGATACCGCTGCAGCGCGCCGAGGTAATCGGCATAGCCGAGCTCGCGTCGCAATCCCTCGAAGAGATCCCAATAGTGGCGCTCCCGCTCCTCGCCGAGCTGCTGCGTCATGTAGCGCATGAGATCCGAGACGACGCGGTCGTTGTCGAGCAGCGTGTTATCGACGTCGAACAGCGTAACGACAGGATGCATGGGGTGATTATCGGATGAAGGCGTTGATCTTCGATCTCGATGGCACGCTCGTAGACACCGTCTACGGCCACGTGCTCGCGTGGCAGCGCGTGTTCGGGGAGGTTGGCATTCACATCGACGGCTGGAAGATCCACCGGTTGATCGGCATGAGCGGCGGGCTCCTGGCGCGTGCGGCGGCGCGCGAGATCGGCCGCGAACTGCCGCCCGACCAGGTCGACTCGCTGCAGCAGCGGCACGGCGTCGTGTACAAGGAGCTGCTGCCCGTGCGCCGGCCGCTTCCGGGGGCAGTGGAACTGCTGCACCACCTCACGACGAACCGGATCGCGTACGGAATCGCGACGTCCGGCCGGCGCGACGACGTGAAGCCGTCCCTCGCGGCGCTCGACGTGCCCGAGGGCGTAATCGTCGTGGATCGCTCGGATGTGGAACGCGCGAAGCCCGAGCCCGATCTGTTCCTCGCCGTTCAGCAACGCCTGAACGTCGAGGCCGACGCGTGTTATGTCGTCGGCGATTCGGTGTGGGACCTGCTTGCGGCGCGCCGCGCCGGGATGCTCGGCATCGGCCTGCTGTCCGGCGGCTACGGAGAACAGGAGCTGGCGCAAGCGGGCGCGTATCGCGTCTATCGCGATCCCTCTGAGTTGCTGTCATCGATCTATCAGTTGGGCCTGCGTGCCTTCACGTGATGGCGGCCCTAAAAGGACCGCCCCACATTGCGATCGTGGCGCGGGCCTTTCAGGCCCGCGGATCTCGTTTGATATTCTGTTGCGATGGCTTGCGGCGAAACGCGGCGGCCATGGCTCCGTGGAAAGGACTGTTGACGCGATGAGGGGTGGAACGATGTGGCTTCTCCTGCTGCTGACGGCAATCCCCGCAGCAGCGCAGATGCCCGGCGCACCGCCGCCGCGGCCGGCGCCGCAGCCGGCACCCGAGCGGCCGGCCCCGTCGGGCGGCGCGCAGGCGCCGGAGACGAACCCGTTCTTCGGCAGCGTTCCACAGGGATCCGTCAGCGCAGAACCGCTGCCGCTCAGCGTCAAGGACGCCGTCGATCGCGCGCTGAAGAACAACCTCGGACTGTTGCTCCAGGAAGAATCCGCGTCCGCGGCGAAGGGCGCGCGGTGGCGCGCGCTCGCGGACCTCCTGCCGGACGTCTCGGGCGGCGTGACCGAGCGGCGGCAAGTGATCAACCTCGAGGCGTTCGGCTTCCAGGTGAAGCCTTCGATCGTCGGGCCGTTCAACGTCTTCGACGCGCGGGTGTTCCTCTCACAGCCAATCATCGATATCAGCGCGGTGAACTCGGCGCACGCCGCGGCGGCCAACCTCAAGGCCGAGCAATACGGGATCAAGAGCGCGCGCGATCTCGTCGTGCTCGTCGCGGTGAACCTCTATCTCGAGACCGTCGCGGCGGACAGCCGCGTGACCATGACGCGCGCGCAGCAGGACACTGCTGAAGCGCTCTTCCAGCAGGCGCAGGATCTCAAGGCGGGCGGGATCGTGGCGGGTATCGACGTCCTGCGGGCGCAGGTGCAGCTCCAGACGCAGCGTCAGCGCTTGATCGCGGCGGAGAACGAGGCGCAGAAGCTGAAGCTGCAGCTCGCCCGCGCGATTGGCCTGCCAATCGGGCAGCCGATCACGCTGACGGACAAGATCCCGTACGCGCCGCTGCCGGGCCTGACGCTCGAGGATGCGCTGAGCCGCGCGTTCAGCACGCGACCCGATTACCTCGCGGCACAGAGCCGCCTCGAGGCGGCGCAGGCCTCGCGCCGCGCGGCCAATGCGGCCCTGTTTCCATCCCTCCACTTCGACGGCGACTTCGGGACGATCGGACAGACCGTCGACACCGCCCACAGCACCTACACGATCGGTGCGAATCTGCGCGTGCCCATCTTCGACGGTGGCCGGACGACGGCGCGCCGGATCGAGACGGAAGCCGCGCTCCGTCAGCGCGAGGCCGAGGTGGCCGACTTCAAGAGCCGCGTCGAGTACGAGGTGCGTTCGGCCTTTCTCGACGTGCGCGCCGCCGACCAGCAGCTCCAGGCCGCGCAGGCAAACGTGCAGCTCGCGTCCGACGAGCTGCAGCAGGCCCGCGACCGCTTCGGCGCCGGGGTCGCGACGAACATCGAAGTCACGCAGGCGCAGGAATCGGTTGCGGCCGCGTCGGAGGCCTACATCGAGGCGCTCTACGCGCACAACCTCGCAAAGGCGTCGCTCGCGCGGGCACTGGGCATCGCGGAGTCCGCGGTCAGCAGCTATCTCGGAGGCAGGCAGTAATGGCGGAGGACGAGAAGGTCGCGGAATCAGGTCGATCGGGACGGCTGCGGATCATCGCCGTCGTCCTGGTCGTCGTCATCGTCATCGTCGGCATCTTCTGGTGGCGCGCGCGCGGCCGCGAATCGACGGACGATGCGCAGATTGACGGGCATATCACGCAAGTCTCGGCGCGCGTGCCGGGCACGCTGATCACCGTCGCAGTCGACAACAACCAGTTCGTGACCGCAGGGACGGTCCTCGTCCAGCTCGATCAGCACGACTACCAGGTCGCGCTCGAGCGCGCGAAGGCGGAGCTGGCCGACGCGCAGGCGACGGCAATTGCCGCCCGAACCGGCGTTCCGATTGCGCAGGTCGAAACGAAGTCCGGCGTCACCACCGCTTCCGGCGGCGTGCAGGAAGCGGAAGCGGCCGTGTCGGGTGCCGAGCAGCAGATCGAGGCGGCGCGCGCGAATCTCGTCGCCGCGCAGGCCCACCAGCGCGAACGCGAGGCGACCGCGGCGAAGGCGAGCAAAGACGTCGAACGCCTGAAGACGCTCGTGGAGAAGGACGAAGTTGCGCAGCAGCAGTTCGATGCAGCCGTCGCGACGGCCGATGCCGCTCGGGCGGCTGCGGACGCCGCGAAGTCCGACGCCGCTGCGGCCCAGGCCGGTGTCGCGTCGGCCGTACAACGTTCGCAGCAGGCGCGGGGCGCCGCCGCGCAGGCGCACGCAAACCTTGCGTCGGCGCAGACGGCACCGCAGCAGCTCCAGGTGACGCAGGCACGGGCGTCCGCCGCCGAAGCGCGCGTGCAGCAGGCGCAGGCTGCGCTGAAACAGGCGGAGCTGAACCTGCAGTACACGACCGTGAAGGCGCCGTCGAACGGGGTCGTCAGCCGCAAGACAGTCGAGGTCGGACAGGTCGTCCAGGGTGGCCAGCCCCTCCTCGCGCTCGTCGGCCTCGACGACGTGTGGGTGACGGCGAATTTCAAGGAGACGCAGCTCAAGCTGATGCGTCCGGGTCAACGTGCGACCGTAGAGGTGGACGGCCTCGGCGGACACGAGTTCAACGCGCACGTGGACAGCATTGCCGCCGCGACGGGCGCGAAGTTCAGCCTGCTTCCGCCGGAGAACGCAACCGGCAACTACGTGAAGGTGGTGCAGCGCGTGCCGGTGAAGATCGTGTTCGAGCCAGGGCAGGATCCGAATCACCAGCTCCGGCCGGGGATGTCGGTCACGCCGACGGTGTATGTGCGCTAGGGAGGGTTCCGGGGTTCCACGTTCCGGGGTCCCGCGTTCGGTTCTTGGTTCGCGAACCTGAACCCGGAACTCTGGAACCGAACGTGGAACGAGGAACCCCGGAACCCGGAACCAACGTCTATGGAGCACAAACAGGTCAACCCGTGGATTGTTGCGATCGCTGTGATGTTCGCGACGTTCATGGAAGTCCTCGACACGACCGTGGTCAACGTGTCGCTGCCGCACATCGCGGGCAGCCTGTCGGCCACGATCGACGAATCCACGTGGGTGCTGACGTCGTACCTCGTCGCGAACGCGATCGTGCTCCCGCTGACCGGCTGGCTGGCGCGGCATTTCGGCCGCAAGCGGCTGCTGATGACGTCCGTCACGGGATTCACCATCTCGTCGCTGCTGTGCGGCCTCGCGCCGAGCCTGTCGCTGCTCGTCTTCTTTAGGCTCGTTCAGGGCGCGACCGGCGGCGCGATGCAGCCGCTCTCGCAGGCCGTCCTCCTCGAGGCCTTTCCGCCGCACGAACGCGGCAAGGCGATGGGGTTCTGGGGCCTCGGGATCGTCGTCGCTCCGATTCTCGGCCCCGTGCTCGGCGGCTGGCTGACGGACACCTACAGCTGGCGGTGGGTTTTCTACATCAACCTCCCCGTCGGCATCGCATCGCTCGTCATGACGCAGCTGTACGTGTTCGACCCGCCGTATCTGCGGCAGGAGACGAGCCGGATCGATTACTGGGGTATCGGCCTGCTCGCCGTCTGGGTCGGCTGCCTGCAACTCGCGCTCGATCTGGGGCAGGAACGCGACTGGTTCTCGTCGCCTTTCATCGCCACGCTCGTCATC
>JAICSD010000422.1 GCA_025937075.1 Vicinamibacteria bacterium
CGCATCGGTCGACGGACGCGCGGCCGCACGCTTTCGTGTTGGCGTCAGCGACGATCGCATTTACGAGGGGCTCGCTGCCGTCCTGTCTGTCCCGGGCAGCGGCTGGACGCCCATCGAAGCCGACCTGTCGGCGTATGCCGGATGGAAATGGAGCCTGTTCTACCAGCCCGAACGGCGGTCCTGGCGCCTCGTCCTGAGCGCCGATGCCGTGGGCGGCACGCCCGCCACGGCCGTCTGGGGCAACCCGGAAATCGTCAGCGATCCGTCAGCCGCGCGCGAATACGCGCGACGGACACGAGCCGCGCGATAACTGGCTTCCGCCTTCAGGCGGAAGAGCGCCGCTACTCGTAATGCAGCGCCTTCACGGGATCGAGCCGCGACGCGCGCACGGCGGGATACAGCCCAAAGACAATCCCGATCATCACCGACACGCCGAACGCGAGCACGATCGACGTCGTGGTCACGATCGTCGACCAGCCGGCGAGCACGCCGATCAGTTGCGACAACCCAACACCCAGCAGAATCCCTGCGACGCCTCCCGAGAGCGAGATGATCGTCGTCTCAATCAGGAACTGGCGGACGACGTCCTTCTGGCGCGCGCCGATCGCGCGGCGGACGCCGATCTCGCGCGTCCGCTCGAGCACGCTCGCGAGCATGATGTTCATGATCCCGATACCTCCGACGAGCAGAGAGATCGACGCGATCGCGACCATGACCATCTCGAAGATCCGCTGCGTTCGCCGCTGCTCGGCGAGCAGCTCCGCGGGCGAGACGATCGTGAAGTCGCCCGCGCCGCGGTGCGCGACGTCGAGGATGCCTCGAAGGAGCGCCGCCGCGCCGGGAATATCGGCGCCCTGCTTCATCTGCAGGTAGATGCCGTCGATTTCGTCCTTCCGCGCACTCTGGCCGTCCTCGAGCCTGAAGACCGACGAGTACAGCGGAATATAGATCAGGTTGTTCCGATCCTGCGCGGGAAGACCGGCGACGTCGGACTGCACCGTGAGCTGCGGGCCCGCGACTCCGATCACCTGAAACCACTGCTCGTTCACCTTGATATAGCGTCCGATCGGATCGTCGGCGCCAAAGACGGTTGCGGCGGCCGCCTCGCCTATCACGGCGACGGGCGCCGCTGCCGCGGTCTCAGCCTCGTCGAAGAAGCGCCCGGAGGCGACGCGCAGGTTCGCGATCGCCGCGTACACGGGGCTGACGCCGTAGACGACCGGCATGTCGCCGCCTATCGGGCGCGGCAGCAGCTTCGTGGGCGTGAACCGCTTGCGCGCCGTGACGGCGCTGATGTTCTCGAGATTCGACTGAATGACCCGCAGATCCTTGAACGACAGGCCCGCCGAGAGCTGACGCACCTTCTGGAGCGCCTGATTGTCCGGAGCCTCCCGCGCTTCGACGATCAGGTTGCGGACGCCGAGCTGCTCGATGAAGGCCATGACCTCCTGCTGCGCCCCCGCGCCAATCGACAGCATGGCGACGACGGCCGCCACGCCGAAGATCATGCCGAGCATCGTCAGCATCGATCGCAGCTTGTGGGCGCGCAGGTTCTCGAGGCCGAGCATCAGCTCGGGGAGGAAGTCCGTGGACCAGAGGTGGGTGCGCGCGTTCATCGCGCCGGCCCAGACGCCGCGGGCATGGGCGCGTTCGCGGGGGTGCGGGATCGACGCGCCGCCACATCCGGATCGATGAGCGCGATGACGTCGCCGTCGTTGACGCCGTTCACGATCGCGCGGCTCTCGGTCGCATTCGTGACCTTCACGTCCCGGCGCTCGAAGCGATCGCCGATCCGCACGTAGACGAACGTCTTCCCGGCCTTCTCGAAGATCGATTGCCTCGGCACCTGCAGCGCGTTCGGGATCTCGCGGCCGTCGATGACGAGCTGCACCGACGAACCGGCGCGCAGGCGGGGATCGGCCTTGTCGAACGTGAATCTGACGTCGAACTGCCGGACCGCGGACGTCTCGAAAAAATTGCCGCGCGACGCCAGGCCGCTCAGCGCGCCCACCTTCGCCACGAACGTCTCGCCCGGCAGCGCGTCGGAGCGCACGACCGCTGACTGGCCGCTCTGCAGGTTGTCGCGGTCGGTCTCGTTGATCTTCGCGCGGACCTCCATCCGGCCGGCCTCGATCACGTCCGCGATGGGCCGTCCCGCGAACGTCGTGTCGCCCTGGCGAAACTCCGGCAGGACCATGCCGTAGAAAAAGAAATTGCCCGCCGCGTCGCGGTTCTCCTTGACCGACACGATCCCGTCGAACGATGCTTTCACGACGAGGCCGTCGATGATCGTCTGCGCGCGCTGCATCGCGAGCTGCGCCTTGTTGCGCTGTTCGAGGACCACGTCGAGCGCAGCCTGATTCGTCGCCGTCCGCGACTGCACGTCCTGTTCGAGCTGCGCGAGCCGGCGCTGCGCCTCCTCCAGGGTCAGGATGTTCTTCTGCGCCTCGATCGCGCCGATGAGATCGTTCGCGGCCGTACTCAGCTCGCCCCGGCGCACGTCGTAGCGCGCCGTCAGGAGCGCGACCTGATCCTCTGCCGCCTGCACCGCGGCATCGGCCTTTATCTTCACAATCTGCTGCTCGGCTTCCGCCAGCTCGGACTTCGCCTGCTCGAGCGCGAACTGCTGATCGGCCGGATCGATCTCGAAGACGACTTCATCCTTCTTGACGGGCATTCCGGTGGAGAGCAGCTTGACGATGCGCAGCGTGCCGCCAGCGGGAGGCGCCACGAGCGTTGCCGTGCGGCCGGCAAGCAGTTCGCCTGTCGCGTACACCGTGAGCTTCAGCGGTCCGCGCACGACGCGCGTCGTCGGAACTTCATCGCGCCGCTCCGGCAGGCTCGGAACGGCCATGGCGAGCGACGTTCCGACGACGGCGACGGCCACGGCAATCGCCATCCAAAGCCACAGCCTTCGCGACGGCCGTCTCAGCGAGAATCCACGTGGTCCGCGGCCTCTCACGGCTGCCTCCGGACGAGATCGGTCTCAGGACGCCGCGTCGCAAGCTTGTCTCCTTGGGATACGCCCGAAGCAATTGCAATCTGCTCGCGTCCACGGCGTGCAACGTCGATGCGCGTTTCGTCGAACATCGATCCGCGCAGCTTGTAGACGACGGGGTGGCCGTCGCGCTGGAACACCGCTTCGGAGGGCACCAGCAGAACGCCAGGCACCGTGTCGGTCGCGATGCGGGCGGTTGCCGTCATGCCTGGCCGAATGCGTGGATCCGGATTCTTCAGCACGAGACCGAGGTCGAAGTTCCGGACCGGGGGCCACCCGGAACTGAAATCCACCTTCGCGAGCACCGAAATCAGGTCGACGGTTGCCCCGAAGTCCTTGCCCGGCACCGCTTCGATCTTCACGGTCGCGGTCTGGCCGACGCGCAAGCGGCCGCGGTCGGATTCGTCGAGCCGCGCCTCGAGGTGAATCGAGGACAGGTCCGGAAGTTCGACGACGTTTGCGCCAGGCCAGGCGCGATCGCCTTCACGGAACTCGACCTGTCCGCCGAACATCCCGCCCGTCCGGTAATTCGGCAGAATGTTCACGACGCCGCCCGTGGGCGCCTTGATGATCAGCGCTTCCAGGCCAGCCTTGGCGCGATCCACATCGAGCTGCGCTTTCTCGCGCTTCCGCTGCTTGCCAACGAGCTCCGCTTCGGCCGCTGTCCTGTTCGATTTGGCTTTCTCTTCCGCCTCTCGCAGCTTCTGCTCGGCGTCGGCCACGGCGAGCTTGGCCTGCTCGAACTCCAGCTTCGAGACGATGTCGCGCTTGCCGAGATCGAGCTTCGCGCGATCGAGGTCGTACCGCGCCTTCATCACGGCGGTCTGGTCCTGCTCCTCCGTGATGTGCTGCTGCGCCTTCGCTTGCGCGATCTCGGCGTCCGACTGCTTCAGCTCGGAGTTCTTCTCTTGATACCGCTGCCGGAGACTGGTCGCATCGAACTCGACGAGGACGTCGCCGTTCTTCACTGC
>JAICSD010000102.1 GCA_025937075.1 Vicinamibacteria bacterium
CATTGACGATGGCGTCTCGAAGCGCGTGACGCTCACCAAAGGGCTGAATACGATACGCACCGCCGTGATCAACGCCGGCGGTGCGACGGATTTCTGCGCGCGCTTTCTCGATGCGAACGACAATCCACTGAAAGGGATTCGCGTCAGACTAGGTTCCGAGTAGATCGCTCAGTTCAACTGAATGGGGAACGGCCCGATAAAACGCGCCAGTCTTGCTGATGACGGCCGTGGAGGCCCCGGGAGCGGCGCGCCAACTGATTGAATCAGTTGGACTAAGGTGGTGGAGGCGCCGGGAGTTGCACCCGGGTCCGAAAATACATCCTCGCAGGAATCTACGATGCGTAGCCGCGTCTGAAGTGTCGCTCCCGGCGTGAAGGCGCGGCCAGAACCGCCGGAAGCCAGCCCCGGAAAATCTCGCCGGCGCCGTCCGGGACGGCCAGCATCGGCCAGCCTGCTGAAATGACATCCGTTCCCCACCCGCAGGCTGATGAGGACGGACGCTCACAGGTTTTTACGCTGCGAGAGCGAGCTGCGTATCCGCAGTTAGGTTTTGTTCCATCTTTTAACGAGGGTGATGGTCCTCGGCACGCATCCTGCGAAACCGTACCTCCGTCGAAGCTGGTTCGCCCCCATACGGGCACGTCTGCATGACGCGCCACCCGGCGTGTCATGCGGGACACACCTAAAGGTGTTCCCTTCATGAGCCGAACTCTCATTGTACGCCCTTCCGAAAATCTGGTCAAACTACTGGTTACCTTGGAGTTGCCGTCTTGACTTGGCTGATCCGCAACCCCGATAATGCCTCTGGGATGCCCCCCGAACAACCCAGGAATCCGCTCGAAGCGCTCCAGGCGGAGCTGCGCAGCGCGCTCGACACGCATTTGACGGGTCTATCCCAACACTATGAAGAAGCGCTCGCCGCCGCGCGCCGCGACGCGGCCGAAGCGGCGGAGCGCGCCCAGAACGAGCGGATCGAACAAGCACGCGCCGAGTGGGCGCAGAAGCTGGACGCCGAACTGTCGGCGGCTCGCGCCGAAGCCGATCGACGCCTCGCCGCGGACATCGCGAAGACGCGCATGGAGGCGGAGCAGCAGGCAGCCGAATCGTTGACGCACGTGCGCGCGGAGCTCGAGGCGTCGCTCGCGTCCGAGCGCCAGCGGGCGGAAGAGGCGCGCCGCGAGCTGCAGGACGCACAGGCGCGCGCGCACGACGAGCTTCAGCGCGTCGCGGACGAAAAGACGCACGCCGACCGCGCGCGCGCCGACGTCGAGGCGAAGTGGCAGCAGGCGGACGCCGATCATCAGCGCGTCGGCCGCGATCTGGATGAGATGCGCAAGACGCTCGCATCGCTCCAGGAGGAGAGACAGCGAGTCGAGTCGGAGCGGGAAGGAGAGCGCCGGCGCTCGATCGGCGAGATCGAACAGGCGAAGCGCGACGCCGCCGCACAGCTCCAGCAGGCGCGCGATCAAGCGAAGGCGCAGCTCGACGAGGTCCGCCGGCACGCCGTGGAAGAAATCGAGGAAGCGCGCCGGGAGGCGCGCGAGGAGGGCCGGCGCCTCGCCGAAGCAGCGGTCCCTCCGCAACCCGCAACGCCTGCGGCTCCAGCGCTGGATCGTCTGCTCACCGCCGTTCGTGAGATCGACGCGTCGCGCACGCTCTCCGACGCGCTGGGCGCGCTGCTGCAGCAGGCGTCGTCTTTTGCGCCGCGCGGAGCGATCTTCCTCATCAACGGCGATCGTCTTCGGTCATGGAAGACGAGGGGATTCCCGCAGCTCGATGCACAGCCGTTCGAATCTGCGATCGCCGGATCGGGTCTGCTCGCGAAGGCGCTGCAGACCGGCGAGGTGGTGTGCTCCGGCCCTTCGCAGCCGCCGCCGACGTTTGCCGCCGTCCCGCTGGGCGGCCTCGCCCTCGCGATTCCGATCATCGTCGGCGGCAGGACGGTTGCCCTCTTGTACGCCGACAATGTCGGCGCACGCGACGAATCGGAATGCTGGCAGGACACGATCGAATTGATCGCGCGCCATACATCGTCTGTGCTCGCGCTGCTGACCGCGCTCAGAACCGTGCAGACGCTTGGCGCGTCGAACGGCGACGCCGACGAGCAGAGCGCGCGCCGCTATGCGAAGCTGCTCGTCTCCGAAATCAAGCTGTACAACGAAGCGGCCGTGAAGGCGGGACGCGAGCGGCGCGATCTGCTCTCGCGGCTGCGCCCCGAGATCGATCGCGCGCGCCGCCTCTACGAGGAGCGCGTGCCCGCGATGGCGGGAGCCCGGAGCCAGTACTTCCACCAGGAGCTGGTGCAGACGCTCGCGGACGGCGATCCCGGACTGCTCGGGACTCCGTAGATGCCGTCCTTCGCACGCCGGCTGCGCACGCTCGTCGGCCTCGTCGCCGGGTGCGCGGCGTGGTTCGTCGCACCCGCGCTGGGGCCGGCCCGTGCGCAGACCCCGGCACCGCCGCAGGACAAGGACACGCTCCAGCCGACGCGGCACGCACCCGTTCCTCAGGCGCTCGAAGAATTCTGGCTCGTCCCCTCGAGCCGTGAGCGGACGTCGCTCGCGCGCGACGCCGCGGGTCTGGCCGCCGCGGCGAAAGCCTACGCGGCCGGGAACTACGCGGCCGCGCTGACGGCCGCGCAGAAGGCGCCGCAGGATGGCGCGCTGGGCGCGTACGCCGCTTTCTACGCAGCGCTCTCTCATCTTCGTTTGAGTCAGGGCCCCGAAGCGGAGCGCGGGTTCGATACCGTGCTGAATCGCAAGCCGGAGGGCTACCTCACGATCGGAGCGCTGCTGGGCAAAGGAGAAGCGGCGGAGGTTCGCGGCGATCAGGCGACGGCGGCAGATGTCTACGAACGGCTCGGATCGCTGAAGACGCCGTCGCCGGAGGATGCGCTGCTTCGCCTTGGCCGGTCGGCGCTCGCGGCGGGCGATCGACGCCGGTCAGCGGCGGCGTTTCTGCGCGTCTACTACGAGTTCCCGTTGAGCGATGCCGCAACGAGCGCCGCCGACGCGCTCGGATCGCTGCAGGATCAAAGTGTTCGCGGGACCTACAAGGCCGACCTCGGCCGCGCGCTGATTCTCTTCGGCGCCAAGCGCTACGCCGATGCGCGCAGCGCGTTTCAGGATCTCCAGAAGCAGGCGACCGGCGACGATCGCGAGGTGGTCGATCTTCGGGTAGCCGAGAGCGACTACTTCCTGAAGCGCTACGCGGCGGCGCGCGATGCCTTGCAGCCGTACCTGGATCGTGCATCGCGCCGCGCGGAGGCGCGCTTCTTCTACTCGAGCGCGATCCGCGAACTCGGCGACGAGGAGCAGTACGCGGCTCTCGTCCGCGCCATCGTCAACGACTTTCCCGACAGCAGCTGGGCCGAAGAAGCCCTCAACAATCTCGGCACCTACTTCATCCTCAGCAATCAGGACGAGCGCGCCGTCGAAACGTTCAAGGAAGCGTACGAGAAATTCCCGCGTGGATTGCACGCGGAGCGATCCGCCTGGAAATACGGATGGTCGTGCTACCGGACCGGCGATTACGGCGAAACCGTCCGTGTCTTCGAGAACGCCGCGACGGCGTTTCCGCGCTCGGACTACCGGCCGTCCTTTTTGTATTGGGCGGCGCGCGCGCACGCCAGGCTGGGTGACCGCGCCGGGGCCGACTCGCGCATGCGGCTGGTCTACACGGATTACATGAACTCCTATTACGGACGGCTCGCAGGCAGGCAGTTGCAGCACGCGGCCGTGCGCAACGCCGCGATTGAGGACGTCGACATCGTTCCGGCGTCTGTCCACGTGCAGGATCCCGCGCCCGCCGATCTGCCGCCCACGGCGCCCCTCATCCGCACGCTGCTCGCCGCAGGCCTCTTTGACGATGGATTGAACGAGTTGAGATATGCGCAGCGGGCGTGGGGCACGTCGCCGGCGATCGAGGCGACGATCGCCTGGGTCTACCACGAGAAGGGAGATCTGCGGCGCGCGATCACGATCATGCGGCGCGCGTACCCGCAGCACATGGCCGCCGGCGGCGAAGAGCTGCCGAACGAGATCCTTCAGGTGATCTTCCCGCTGACCTACTGGACGGCGATCAAGCGGAACGCGTCCGCGCGTAGCCTCGATCCATATCTCGTCGCGGCGCTGATCGCGCAGGAGTCGACGTTCGATCCCGATGCCCATTCGTCGGCGAACGCGTGGGGGCTCATGCAGCTCGTGCCGTCGACGGGACGCCGGCTCGCGGCGTCGCTCGGCATCCGCCGCTTCAACACGAAGCTCCTGACGAATGCCGATCTCAACATCCGTCTCGGCACGCTGTACTTCGCGCGGCTCGTGGAGCAGTTCGGCGGCACGTATTACGCGCTCGCCAGCTACAACGCAGGCGAGAGCCGGGTCGTCCGATGGAAAGCCGATCGGCCGTCGCTCGACGAGGACGAATTCATCGACGACATTCCCTTCCCGGAGACACAGAATTACGTGAAGCGGATTCTGGGTACGGCGGAGGACTATCGCCGGCTCTACGGAGAAGCCGGCGGTCAGGCGACGCCGGTGATCAAGGCCGCGGCGACGTCGAATGCGCACAAGGCCCAGCCGGCGAAGAAGACCCCCGTGAAGAAGGCGCCGCCGCCGAAGAAGAAGAAGAAGACTCGGAAGCCGTGACGGCTTGCTCATTCTGACATCGCGCTCCCGCCTCATTTCCAGACTCGTGATCGCCGGCGCCATCGTGTTCGCCGGTGCGTCCGCGTGGATCTCGCTCGGCACGATCGGCTTCGACCTTCCCGGCGGTGCCCGGATCGGGCTCCTGCCGGCGGATGCGTGGAGCCTCGCCATCGCGGTCGCGGCGGGCACATGCGTCCTCGTCGCGCGGCGCGGGTCGTCTGCATTACGCGTCGGGCATCCTGCATCCATCGCGATCGCGCTGGCTCCGCTGCTGCTCCTTTGGCTGCCATGGATCCCGTTTCGTGTGCCCGCGGCATTTCTCTTGTGGACGGGTCCGTTCGCGTCGATCCCATGGGTCGCATCCGCGATCGCGCTCGGCGCGATCGCAGCCCGCGACTGGCGCTTTGGTGTGCCCCTCGCGCCCCGGAAGATCGCGTTCGGCGTCGGCGTCGCGGCATTCGTCGTCTTCAGCGCGGCGGCCTGGTTCGCATCGCCGTCGCTTCCCGGCGGTGACGAGCCGCACTACCTGATCATCACGCAGAGCCTGCTCTCGGACGGCGATCTGCGCATCGAGAACAACCATCGGCGCGGCGATTACCGCGCGTACTTCGCCGGCGACCTGAACCCCGACTTCATTCGCCGGGGACGCGACGGCCGGATCTATTCCATCCATGCGCCCGGTGTCCCTGCCCTCGTGGCGCCCGCGTTTGCGATCGGCGGCTATCACGGCGTCGTCGTGTTCCTGATTCTGATGGCCTCCCTCGCGACCGCGCTCGCGTGGTGGTTGTCGTGGCGCGTGACCGGCAGCGTCGCCGCGGCGTTCTTCGGCTGTGCGGCAGTGGCGCTGTCGCCTCCATTCCTGCTCGAAACCTTCACGGTATATCCCGACGGCTTGGGAGCGGCGGTGGTCCTGACAGGCGTCTGGGCGCTCCTTCGTGCGGACTGGGAGCGCGACCCCTCTTCCGCGCTCCGCGCTCCGGCGGGCAAGCCGACTTCCGACTGGAAGCCATGGCTGCTGCACGGCGCGGCGCTCGCGACGCTGCCCTGGATGCACACGCGGTTTTCCGTCCTTGCGGCGACGCTCGGCGGCGTGATCCTCCTGCGTCTTGAACGATCGCCGAATGCCCCCGCAAAGGCGGTGGCCTTCCTCGCGGCTCCGGCTCTGAGCGCATTCGTCTGGCTTGCCTACTTCGTCGCCCTGTACGGCACCCCCGATCCGTCCGCGCCGTATGGCGGCCAGACGCAGACAGCGTTCGCGTACCTGCCGGACGGCATCGGCGGACTGCTGTTCGATCAGGGGTTCGGGCTTCTCGCGACCGCGCCGGTGATCGTGTTTGCCGTCCCCGGATTTCTCCGGCTGCGGCGGCTCCTCATCGAATGGCTGGTCGTCACGCTGCCGTATCTCGGTGCCGTCGCGAGCTTCGCGATGTGGTGGGCGGGGTGGAGCGCGCCCGCGCGGTTTCTCGTGCCGGTGCTGCTGCCGCTCGCGATCGCGGTTGCGGCCGGATGGAACGCGCTCGGCCGGCGGGAGACCCGCGCACTCGCGTGGGCGGCGCTGGTGATCACAGGCTGGCTGTCGATCGTGCAGGTGGCGGCGGGTGGCGGACGCCTCGGATTCCACACGAGGAATGCAGGCGGGCTCACGCCGGCGCCGTGGACCGTCTGGGCCGTGCACCCAGTGGACCTGGCAACGGCGCTCCCGGCCTTCGTCCCGCTGC
Organism: Vicinamibacteria bacterium; assembly: GCA_025937075.1. Next base: position 6,365 of record JAICSD010000102.1, read on the forward strand.
CGTTCGGATCGCCGGTTGAAGCGCGCAACGCTGCCGCGCGGAGCGGGTATGAGGTCGCGCTGATCTGGGGTCTAGCCGCCGCAGCGGCCGCTGCGGGGTTTATAGTCGTCGGCCGAAGGCGCGTCCGCTCGCCCCAACCGCGCATCGTCGTGACCACGATGGGCCTGGCTGTTGCCGGCATGACCGCGGTTTCGATCGTGTGGCGCGTGCAGGGCATCGAGCCGCTGACGCCCGCGGTCGCGCAGCTCGATCTACTCCGCGCGTCCAGCGCCGAGCACGCGCTCGCAATCGATCTCTCGTCGCGACAGCGTCTCACGCCCGGCGATCTGGTGTCGCGTATCCGAATTCGGATCAGCCCGCCGTCGAGCGGGCGGGGCAATCATCCGCTCGCGTCCGTGCCCGCGCTGCCTGCCGGCGATTACGAGCTGAAGGTCGCCGCACCGCAGCCGCGCGGGTGGCTCATGACCGGGATCGGCAACGATCAGTTTGCGCTCGCAACCCAGCCCGTCGCGGACGTCGCGGTCGGCACGATCGTCCGGTTTCCAGTCGACGTGCGCGCGCTCATCGTGCGCGGGGACGAGGACGCACGTGCCTCGGTCAGGGAAATTGTCGTTCGTCCACTGCGAGTGCTGCCCCCGTCAGAGAAGGCGACGACGGAGAGGGCGCACCGCGCGGTACGCTACGGCGCGCTGCGCGTTTTTTACTTCGACGATCGCGCATTTCCGGAGCCGAATGGATTCTGGGTCGGTGGCGCGCGGACGACGCGGTGTCTCCTCGCGCCCGACGAGGCGAGCGGTACGGTGCCGCTCCAGTTGCGGAATGCGTCCGTCGAGAACACCGTCACGTTGACGGCCGGGTCGTGGCGCCAGGAGCTGCGCTTGAGCGCGGGCGAGGAGCGGCGGGTGGATGTGCCGCTGGAAGCAGGCCGTCGCGCGGTGCTGCTCGAGATCGCGTCAGCCGCCGGCTTCCGGCCGTCCGAGCGCGATCCCGCCAGCCGCGATACGAGATTCCTCGGCGTCTACGTGAGGCCGTAGGTCAGCAACGTCCAACTTTCAACTTTCTCACGCGACGGCTCAGAATCGCGCCGTCGCCCCGAAATACAGCCCCTTCAGCGTCATCGTCCCGTTATCCGTCTTGACCTTGTAGAACACGTCGAGCGATCGATAGCCCGCCTGCGCGCCAATGTGGTCCGTGAAGTTGACGGTGCCGTAGAGATCGAAATCGTAGTACTTGCCGCCGTACTTGTCCCGGTCCGTGCCGGCATCCGGCAGCCTGAAGCCGGTCCACTCGCCGGTGATCGAGATGTTCGGGGCAGGGTAGACGCGGCCGATGACGCCGAGCGCGGGAATCGGCGCGCGCGCGTGCGTGAACTCCGTGTCCTCGATGCCGGCGAAGCGGGCGGTCAGCGTTGCTTCGATGTCGGTGTACTTCGCCTCGAGGATCATGCCAAAGAAACCGCGGTCTCTGGAGACGAAGTCGTATTCGTAGCCGAAGCGAAAAGCCTTCCAGTCGACTTCGGAGGTGACCGGCAGACCGATGTTGTAGCGCTGCCCGTTGAAGACGAACGTGGTCTGCAGGGTCTTGTCGGCGGTGTAGGTAATGGGCGTGTACTCGAACCGGAACTTGTGTTTCAGCGCCGGCCGGAGCACGACCTTCAGATCCTTGAACGTCGTCTTTTCGAGCCCGAGATCGGTGACGAAATCCACCGCACTGCCGGCAATGCCGAGCGATTCGCTGGCGATGACGATATCCGGCGTAGGGCTCCACAGCGACCCGCTCACCTCGACGTTGTAATTCTCGCCGGTCGCGCGGTTCGAGCTCAGATTCTGCGCGCCGTACTGGGCGGCCGCCGGCGACGCACAGAACACCGCCGCACAGGCCGCAAGTGTAGTTGCAAGCGTACGAATCCGCATGAGTCGTTTCCGCCCCGGAAGGGTTGTTAGACGTTCTGAGGGAAAGCCTGCTGGGAGAGGCTGAGTCAGGATAGCACACGAATCCGTGATCCAGACGCCCCGGCCTTGCGCCGGATGGATCCGGCCGGTATACTCCGGGTCCGCAACTGACCCCAGGGTATTACTCATGAAGCCTCGTCCTCGCCCCGCGCGGCCGTCGATGCACGCGCCCCAGGTGGAGCGCGCGTATCGGAGCCTCAAGACCGGAATCGTCGAAGGGAAGTATCGGCCCGGCATGCCGCTTTCAGAAGTGGGGCTCGCCTCGGAGCACGGGATGAGCCGCACGCCGATCCGCGAGGGCCTCGCGCGTCTCTGGCAGGAGGGCTATCTCGAACGCGTCGTCGGACACGGTTACTTCGTCGGCCGGGTGACCGTGCAGCAGATTCACGACACGTTTGACGTACGGCGGCTGCTCGAAGGGGCCGCGGCGGGGCGGGCAGCGGAGCTGGCCACCTCCGAGGACATCGAGCGGCTTCGCGTTCTTGCGGCGGTCCGGATCGGCGGCACGCAGGACTATCGCGAGTCGGAAAACGCCAACGTCCAGTTTCATCTCGCGATCGCTGCCTGCGCGCGCAACGGGCTCGCCTTCGAGCTCATCGAACGGTGCCTCGCGCAGGTGGACCGCTTCATGTCCCTCGGCGTCAGCTTCGGTCCGTTCCAGGAAGGCGCGACCGATGCCCATCAGGCGATCGTCGAAGCGATTGCGCGGCACGACGCCCTGGGCGCCCGCGAGCGCATGGAGCAGCATCTCGATGTTGGCAGCCGGTTGATGAAGGACGCGCTCATGAGAGGGCAACTCGCGGGGGTCAGGGTGTCTTGAATCCCTAATCCCTAATCCCTAATCCCCAATCCCCAATCCCCAATCCTCAATCCGAACCCCGCACCCGCGATTCGGCATCCCGGTTGCTGTATACACCCTGTATTACGAGAGCAGAGCCAGGAACCGCACGTGTAGCAACGACTTAGCACGTCTTCGCACGTATGAGATCCATGTTTCGGGAGCCCTCGTTCCAATTCGTCGAATCGTAAGCCGTTGGGAGGCTGCTTATGAAACGTTTGATCACCGGGATCCTGCTGATGCTGCTGGCCCCCGCGCCGGCGCTGGCGCAGCAGGGCACGACCGAGCTGCGCGGCAAGGTCATCGATGCGCAGGGCGGCGTGCTGCCCGGCGTGACCGTCACCGTCAGGAACCAGGCCACGGGAATGTACCGCGAGACGACGAGCGGCGAGGATGGCTCGTTCATCGCCAGCGGCCTCGTGCCGGGCACCTACGAGGTGATCGCCGAGCTGCAGGGATTCAAGAAGTTCGACCGCCGCGACCTGCTGCTCGAGGTGGGGAAGACGGCAAGCATCGACGTCGCCATGGAGGTCGGTTCGCTCGAGGAGGTCGTCAACGTCTCCGCCGAGTCGCCGCTCGTCGACGTCACGTCGAAGGAGATCGGCGGCAACATCACGAGCGAGACGCTCGTGCAGCTGCCGAGCGTCAACGGCAACTTCATCGGCTTCGTCGGCCTGCTCCCCGGCATCGTCCCGTCGATCAGTACCGAATCGTTCGGCAGCGATTCGATCAGCGTCAACGGCCAGGATCCGCGGAACAACAACTACATGCTGGATGGCGGCAACAACAACGACGACGTGATCGGTCAGCGGGCCGGCACCCAGGCACGGACGCCGATTGAAGCGATTCAGGAATTCCAGGTCATCACCGATCAGTACGACGCCGAGTACGGCCGGACCGCCGGGGCGGTCATCAACGCCGTGACGAAACAGGGGACGAACCAGATTCGCGGCAGCGCGTTCGGCTACTTCCAGCGGGGTTCGCTGACCGAGAAGGACTTTTTCGCGAAGGAGAAAGGGCTCGACAAGCCGGATACGAAGTACGACCGCTGGGGCGCAACGGTCGGCGGCCCAATCGTCAAGGACAAGCTGCACTACTTCGGAAGCCTCGAGCGGTTCTCGATCGATCGCCCGAACACGATCAATATTCCGGCGCGGCCCGATCTGAACGCGACGACCCCGACGAAGGACCGCGTGTGGAACACGATCCTGCGGGGCGACCATCAAGTGAGCGCCAACAACACCTACAGCGTCCGCTGGCTCCGCGAGACGTCGCCGCAGCTCAATCAGATCATCGGACCATCGGCCACGCAATCGGCGACGCTCGCGTCCGCGCGCGAAGAATCCGACGTCGACCAGACGCTCTCGGCGAACCTGAACAGCGTGCTGTCCCACACGAAGGTGAGCACGCTGCGGCTGACGTGGACGCGCGAGAACGTCGCGTTCGCGAACCACTGCTTCAACACGAACGGGCGCGACCTCTCGAAGTGCCAGCCGTCGCTGCTGTTCCAGGACTTCATCGATCAGCAGGACAACACCGCGCAGGCGCGCATCAACGACGGGATCCAGGCCGAGGAGACGATGGCGTGGTTCCTGCCGGGCCGGCACGGAGATCACGATCTGAAGTTCGGTGCCCAGTACGAGTACTCCGGCGCGGCGAACATGAATCAGGGCAATCTGAACGGGACGTTCACATTCGGGCTGAACGACCTGGCGTTCGATGCCAGCAACCCGCGCACGTACCCGGATCGGTTCTCCGTTCGCGTCGGTGGTCCGAGCAACGTTTACGAGAAGGTCCATTACTTCGCCGGCTTCGCGCAGGACAAATGGCGCTTCAATCCACACCTGACGCTGAGCCTCGGTCTTCGGTACGACCTGGAGGTCATCCCGATTCCCGAAACGGACAACCCGCTCGTCACCGAGTATCCGAAGGACACGAACAATTTCGCGCCGCGGATTGGTGCGACGTACGACCTCGATGGAGGCAAGAGCGTGATCCGCGCCGGCTACGGGCGGTTCTATGACAAGGCACACCTGGAGCTGATCGGCGGCTTCTGGACGGCGACTCCCTTCACGAGCTCCTTCACGGCGACGTTCCCTGTGGCAGGTCCAGATCTCGGGCCGCGCAACGGACAGTTCCCGACCG
>JAICSD010000562.1 GCA_025937075.1 Vicinamibacteria bacterium
CGGCTTCGATGGCGCGACGGCGAGGGCGCCGATTGCCTGCACGCGCATGCTGTCGAACACCGGGCGGAACGTCGCGCCGCTGTCGACGGACTTCCACACGCCGCCGGATGCCGCGCCGAGGTACCAGACGCGCGGGTCACCGGGCACGCCGGTGATCGCCGAGATGCGTCCGCCTTCGGCGGGTCCCATCGATTGAAAGCGGAATGGGTCCGGCTGCGGAGGGCGTGGCGCCGCCGCCCGGCGCTGCTGCGCCGATAGTACAGAAGTGGCGAGGATCAAGGTCGCGGCGAAGAACGCATGCGCACGGCGCATCGAGGAATCTCCGAGTGTAAGCAATATATGGTCGACGAATAGAGTATCCCGCGCGCGCAACGAGGAACAGTGGGGCGCGACGTTCTCCGCATTGTTCTATATTGTGCGCGCATGCTTTTTCCTCTCCTCGCGAGCTTTCAGCTCGCCGCGGCAACGCCGACCGTCTATAACGGACGCGAAGGACACACCGCCGTGGCAATCCCGCGCATCGAGGCGGACGTCACGATCGATGGACGCTTCGACGAGCCCGTATGGCGAGATGCCGCGCTGCTCACAGGATTCTCGCTCTATCAGCCGGTTGACGGACGCCCGGCCCCCGACTCGACCGAAGTCCGTGTCTGGTATTCCGCGACGGCAATCTATTTCGGCATTCGCGCCTTCGAGCCACACGCAGCGGTGTCGGCCACGCAGGCCGATCGTGATCGCATCAGCACCGACGACAACATCGAGATCCATCTCGACACCTTCGACGAACGCAATCGCGCGTTCGTGTTCATCGTCAATCCGTTTGGTGTACAAGCCGACGGAACGAAGAGTGAGGCGGGCGGCTTCATTCCGGGCTCGAACGTGATGCCCGGACAGAACGATCTGAGCGCCGATTTCATCTGGCAGTCAAAGGGACATGTGATCGAGGACGGCTACGAGGTCGAGGTCCGCGTCCCGTTCAGCAGCCTGCGGTACCCGACCAAGAGCGTGCAGCGCTGGGGCATCCAGTTCGACCGCCACGTGCAGCACAGCGGGTACGAGGAAACGTGGACGCCAGCCGTGCGCGCGTCTGCGTCCTTCATCTCGCAGGAAGGAACGCTGACCGGAATGACGGGCATGCACCATGGTGAGATCGTCGAGCTCAATCCCGAGCTGACGAACACGGTGAACGGGGCGCCATGCTGCGCGCCCACGCTGCGCACGTGGAATTACGACGCTAATCCGCAGCTCGGCGGAAACGTCCGGTGGACACGCGGCAGCAACTTCGTGCTCAACGGAACGGTCAAGCCGGATTTCTCGCAGGTCGAGGCGGATGCGACGCAAGTCGCCGCGGACGAGCGGTTCGCTCTGTTCTATCCGGAAAAGCGACCGTTTTTCGTCGAGGGCGCCGACCAATTCAACGTGCCCAACACGCTCGTGTACACGCGGACGATCGTGCAGCCCGACGGCGCCGCGAAGATCACCGGCAAGATCGGGCGCACCGACGTCGCGTGGCTCTCCGCGCTCGAC